>NZ_JBMXBO010000053.1:0-307 GCF_049546925.1 Acinetobacter sp. AND/436 | reverse complement strand
CACTGCTGTCCCATAGTTTGCTTTAAATAAAAAAACCTGAGTCCTAACAGTTAAAATATGAGTGCAAACAAACACTTTAACGACCAGGATTCAGGTTTTGTCACATCAGAATACCGTATTTCATGAGCTAATTAAACCTGTTGTGCGACAGGATTTTGAACAACTTGCTAAAGTACACCATGTTGGACAGAAATTTAGAGCGGCTTCCCGGTGGGATCAGTTTATTGCCATATTGATGTCTCAATTCTCTTGTAGGCAAAGTCTGAGAGATATTCAATCCAATTTGGAGTGCCAACAGGAAAAGCTG
>NZ_JBMXBO010000052.1:0-307 GCF_049546925.1 Acinetobacter sp. AND/436 | reverse complement strand
CACTGCTGTCCCATAGTTTGCTTTAAATAAAAAAACCTGAGTCCTAACAGTTAAAATATGAGTGCAAACAAACACTTTAATGACCAGGATTCAGGTTTTGTCACATCAGAATACCGTATTTCATGAGCTAATTAAACCTGTTGTGCGACAGGATTTTGAACAACTTGCTAAAGTACACCATGTTGGACAGAAATTTAGAGCGACTTCCCGGTGGGATCAGTTTATTGCCATATTGATGTCTCAATTCTCTTGTAGGCAAAGTCTGAGAGATATTCAATCCAATTTGGAGTGCCAACAGGAAAAGCTA
>NZ_JBMXBO010000051.1:0-315 GCF_049546925.1 Acinetobacter sp. AND/436 | reverse complement strand
CCACAGTTACCACAGTTACCACAGTTACCACAGTTACCACAGTTACCACAGTTAAAAATACCTGCAGATGCAGGTATTATTCAGAACAATGTTTTAGAAAGAGAAATTGCTCAGATACAGTCTTTCGGGCTGGCTTAATTCCTTTTTACCAAAATACTCAAGAATCAATTCTTTATATGATTCATCTTCATTAAAGAAGTCATATAAATCCAATAGGTCTTCTCCAATATATTTTATAATTCCGCCATAATCACAATTTATATGTGCATATAATCCATCTAATTGGAAATATTCTTCCTCTGATAAAACATATTC
>NZ_JBMXBO010000050.1:0-331 GCF_049546925.1 Acinetobacter sp. AND/436 | reverse complement strand
ACTTGATCATACAATTGATAGGCTTTAATCCGGTGTAGCGTTCTATAATATGCGGGTTACGATTGACCAAAATTAAAACAACAGGGTGCTTTTATATATATTTATGCCAGGATAAGTTTGTATCCACACCAGGATAAAAGAATATATTCATGCCAGGATAAGTTTAGCTCCCGGATTTCCGCATAACGTATATTATGTTCCTTAGGATGCTTCACTGGAGAGATTAAACTATCGGTGGATCTCTCCAGTGACGTTGTGCCAACATACAGTTTGTATAGGGCACAATCCCCGACATGCTATTTAACATAATATACATTATACGAAATATAGC
>NZ_JBMXBO010000005.1:0-163213 GCF_049546925.1 Acinetobacter sp. AND/436 | reverse complement strand
AAAGAATTTCGTATAACGTGTATTATGTTAATTTAAGGAAATCTTAAAGTTAATTAACTTATTTCCTTTATTTCCTCATTGAGTATTTTCAATACTGTTAAACATATATCTAAACGCTGCCTATCTGAAAGATTAGGTACATCACTCGGGTATATCCGAACATTTATTCCATTCCAAATAAACCAATCATTTCCATTTTTGCATGGCTCTACATTTAGAAATTTATCATTACCTGCATAACCTGTAGATGCATTAAATTGTCGTGACTCCATCAAGACTCGCACAATAGGGTATTTTTTATTAGATTTATTTTCCCAATTTCTTTTTAGTAGCCTATTTACCGTATTTGGCAACCTTATATGAAAACCATTATCACTAAAATATTCTCTAGGTATTAACCAGAATCTGCTATTACGTTTAATTAGGGCATATTTACGGGAATCATATTTTGGCAATCGTGCTTGTTCCTCTAGAGTGTACCTATCAAATTCTTGAGCCAATCGAAGCCGTTGTCTTTCCATTTTGCTACTAATTTTTGCATTTTGTTCTTGCTCTGATAGAGGAATGCATTTAAGTACAAACCATGCCATAAATATTATGAGCAATAAAACTCCGATAAAGCCTTTAGAAGAGTAAGTTTTTATTTTCATTGTTTCAAATAGGGTTAATGATTTAACTACCTAAATTAATCTATAGTTCGATCAATTGCTTGTATTGAATTATGCTTATTTAAGATAATGGCGATTATACGAAATTAGAACAATAAACGTCTGTGAAATCAAAGTGTTTTTTAAATCGATGCTAAACTAAAATAGCATGAATCATCATGCTATTTTGTATTTATAAGAGCCTTCCATGCTGTACCTCATGCCCAAAAAAATCCAACTCGTACCATCTCAAGCCAAATGGCAGCTTGCATCAAATGAATCTGTTTTGGTACTGGTAGGACTGCAAAACCTAAGGATGATGGTAGGTATACAGGACAGCGACCTGATGACTCATCTGATCCAGATCAGCAATAAAGCCAAAGCACTGGACATTCCTATTGTCGATCTATACGGCGATGATCTGATGCAGGGGATGCAGCAACTCGGCGAATATGCCTCAATGCATCCACAACTCATTTTTGCCGGTCAGGTCACGCCAATGCTGAAACAGATTTTGCCGCATCTGATGAGTGTGACGGATCAAATCGGTGTGGTCGACGATGCGATTTTATTGGTGAATCAGGAACAGCATATTCAGTGGATTGAAAATATTTCGGCACAGGGGATACATCACTTAAATACCTATAGCCTGACTCGCTTATGGGATTTAAGTGCGCCGTCAGAATATGTATTGTCGACCAAAGGCATTATGTTGGCTGTCGCAGAACAGCTGGATATGGATGCCTTGGAAATTGATCCTTATGTCGACCTAAAAAATTATGGTCTGGATTCGGTAGCGATGGTGAGTCTGGTCGGTTTATGGCGTGCCAATGGCGCCAATATTCGCTATGAAGATCTGCAGTCCAAACCCACACTACACGGATTGCTGCAGATTTTAACGGGCTAAATTTGCCATTTTCAGAAAATTGACATTTTTATTCAGCAAAATCGGAAAAAACGTCTGCAATTTGCGCAAATTGCATTGTAATTGTGGTGCAAGGTTTTTATCATTGCCGCCTTATTTTCGCGATCAGCCTGGAAGTGTACTTTGAGTAATTTTCTAACCGAACACCTGATTTATCGAGATGAAGATTTTATGCTCATCCATAAACCGGCCGGCTTACTCACAGTGCCAGGAAAAACAGCAGATTTACAAGACTGCCTGATCAGCCGTTTGGTCGCCATTGAGCCTAAAACCCTGTTAATTCATCGTCTGGATCGTGACACCTCAGGTATTTTGGTGTTTGGTCTTAGCCGCTTGGGGCAAAACAAGATTTCACGCCAGTTTCAGGAACGCCAGACCGATAAGCATTATCAGGCAGTGGTGGCCGGGCATCTATACGGCGAAGGCACCATTGATGTGCCGGTGGTCTATGATCCAACCCGTCCGCCGTTGCATATGGCCGATCCTTCTCATTCGAAACCGGCGCTTACCCACTGGCAGGCGCTGGAACAGTTTGAAATAAATGGACAGGCGGTTACGCGGGTCAAACTTATTCCAATTACCGGCCGTTCGCATCAGCTGCGGGTGCATATGCAATATCTGGGTCATCCAATTATTGGCGATACCTTATATGCCACGCCAGAGCAGCAACAGCTGTCTCCACGCCTGTGTTTGCATGCGGCGTATTTAAGTTTTCAACATCCTCAAACGGGAGAAACACTGGAGTTTAATTGCCCGGTGCCGTTTTAAGGGAAACATATCCTCATGAATTTAAGCTCACTTTTTGGTGGGCTTTATGTCAAAATATATTGCTTTACGATGTCAAATTTTGCTCAAATGGCAAGCAGTCCTTGAGTGATAACGCGACAGTCCTAACTTCTAGAAAAAGGTGGAAAAATTGCAGCAGTTTGCTATTGGTCAACGTTGGTTGTCAGATACAGAAACAGAACTGGGCTTAGGCGTTCTTATTGATGTAGATGAACGTTCAATCAGCATTTTATTCCCCAAGAGTGACGAAACCCGTGTCTATGCACGTAACAATGCACCTTTGTCCCGTATCGTGTTTAATGCGGGCGATGAAGTACAGGACCAGGAAGGCCTGAAATGGACGGTTCAGAGTCTGGAAGATCGCGGTGGCGTGGTGCGTTATAACGTGGTACGTCAGCTGGAAGATGGTTCAGAAGAACAGAAATCGCTGAATGAAACCCGAATTGGCGCGCAAATCCAGCTGTCTAAACCCTTAGACCGTTTACTGGCCAGCCAGATTGACTATAAAGAATGGTACGACCTGCGTATTGAAGCGCTGTTGATGCAGGCCAATATGCACAGCAGTCCGCTGCGTGGCCTGATTGGTTCACGCGTTGGCCTGATTCCGCATCAACTCTATATTGCCCACGAAGTCGGTAAGCGTTTTGCACCGCGTGTATTACTGGCCGATGAAGTGGGTTTGGGTAAAACCATTGAAGCCGGTCTGATTATCCATCAGCAGCTCAAAACCGGCCGTTCTGAACGTATTTTAATTTTGGTGCCAGATTCACTGCAATATCAGTGGATGATTGAAATGCGCCGCCGTTTCAACCTGCAGTTCTCTTTATTTGATCTGACCCGTACAGCGTCAATTAAAGAACATGACCCGGATTTAAACCCGTTCCTGACCGAGCAATGTATTATTGCTTCTATTGACCTGATGATTGACCACGAAGATCTGCGTGAGCAGGCACTTGAAGCTGGTTTTGATTTACTGGTGGTTGATGAAGCGCATCACCTGATGTGGTCAGAAGAAGAAGGCGGCAATGACCGTTATGATCTGGTCGAAGAATTTGCTGAACAAACGGCCGGTGTGTTGCTCTTAACTGCAACCCCAGAACAGTTGGGTGTTGAAAGTCACTTTGCCCGTTTACGCCTGCTCGATCCTCAACGTTTCAGTTCGTTGGACCGTTTCCTGGATGAAGAAGCGCAATATCAGCAAACAGCCAAAATTGCCGAAGTGCTGATGTCCGACATGCCACTGGAAGAAGGTCATCTGGCCGCTTTGGAAGGCTTACTGGGCCATCGCATTGAAGACCATCCGGAACAGCGTTTCCGCGCCATTCATGAACTGTTAGACCGTCATGGTACCGGCCGTATTTTATTCCGTAACACCCGTGAAGCGATTCAGGGCTTCCCGGGACGGGACTGTCAGCCAGCACCACTGCCAGCCCCAGAGCACTGGGCCAAAGAGGGCAAGTTGCGTGAACAGATGTGGCCAGAAGAAGGCCAGCTTGATGGTGCGTGGATGGAAACCGATCCGCGTGTAATGTGGCTGATGGAAAAGCTGCGCAGCGATTTAAAACACAAAAAAGTGCTACTGATTGCACGTAGTGGTCCGGTGGTGGAAGCGCTAGAAAATGCACTGCGTTTACACGCCGGTATTCGTACTGCGATGTTCCATGAAGGTATGAGCCTGCTGGAACGTGACCAGGCGGCGGCGTATTTCGCAGAAGATTCCTATGGTGCGCAAATCCTGCTCTGTTCGGAAATTGGTTCAGAAGGGCGTAACTTCCAGTTTGCATCGGATTTAATTTTATTTGATTTACCGGCGAACCCGGACGTACTGGAACAGCGAATTGGCCGTCTAGACCGGATTGGTCAGGAAAACCGGATTCAGATTCACGTGCCGTATTTACTTGGCACGGCGCAAGAACGCATGTTCCGCTGGTATAACGAAGCGTTGAATATATTCAGCAATATTTCCCCAACGGCGCAGACCTTGCAGGAAAACTTCATTGTTGAATTAAAAGACTGCTTACTGGCAGATCAAGGCCAGCAGTTTGAAGAATTGCTGGAAGCGGTTAGCGTACAGCGCGAAGCCTTGGAAGCTGAACTGCAGGAAGGCCGTGACCGCCTGCTGGAATACAACTCTTGCCGTCCGGTGGTGGCGCAGGAAATTGTCCAGGCGCTGGAAGATTATGATGACAACACTACCTTGCCAATGTTCATGAAGCGCTTTATGGCTTCAACCAACATCGACTTTGATGAACAAAGCAATGGCACAGTCATCATCAAGCCAACAGACCAGATGCAGGTGCAAGGTCTGACTTTAGATGAAGAGGGCATGACTGCGACTTTCTATCGTGATCAGGCTCAAATCCGTGAAGATGCACAATATCTGACTTTGGAACATCCATTTACCGAAAGCGTGATGGAAATGATCAATACCCAAAGCTTTGGTAGTACCAATGTGGCGGTGTTAAAGTCAGCTGCATTACCGCAAGGTTCGGTGCTGCTGGAAGTGTGGTTCAAGGTTGATGTGATTGCACCGAAAGCGCTGAACTTGCCATCAAGCTTGCCGCAGCAATTGATTCGTGTATTGCTGAGTGAAAAAGGTCAGGATCTGTCGCAAAAAATTGCCCCTGAAATCTTAAAACCATATTTACATCATTTAGATGGCAATAGCTGCCGTCAGGTGGTAAAAGCACGCCGCGAGGTGATTGAGCAGCGTTATGCACAGGCATTGGACATTGCCAAAACTGCCTTGCCGGGCTTAAAAGAGCAGGCCAAAGAAATGTATGGCGCGAAATGGCAATATGAAATTGACCGTCTAACGTATCTGAAGCAATTTAACCCAAGCATCCGTGAAGATGAAATCAGCCGTTTGCAGAAATTGCAAAAAGAAGGTTTAAGCCTGCTTGACGGTATTGCGGTTACCCCGGAAGCAATTCAGGTGATGGTGGTGGTTAAACCATAACAGTCGTAATTTTTAGAAAAGCACCTTCTGAACTGCACCCCGAAAGTTGGACACTTTTAGTCTAATTTGAAGGGTGCTTTTTTAATACTGATTTGCCGGACATGAACAGCCCGGCGATCAGTGCACTAGAGTCCGGTAAAATGTTCATGCTAAGATGAGCCAAATTTTTAAAAGATATAACAACGATGGGTAAAGCATTAGTCACTTTAGGCTCTAAAACTTCACATGGCGGTGTGGTTGCTGAATGTGAAAGTTCATTTGTTATTAATGGCATTGCCGTGCATTTAAATGGCATGAAGCATTATTGTCCAAAATGTAAAACCACTGTAGCTGCCATTGCGGCTGATCCAACCACCCAGGTCAAAGGGCGTGGCGTGGTGATTGTTGGTGATAAAACCACCTGCGGTGCAACTTTCTTGCCTAGCCAGAATCTGGTGGTGTCGGCCAAATAAATATATTGGTCAGGCGTAGAGTGTTGAACCAGCCTGGCTAATCTTGAGAATCGCAGCAAAAATTAAAATTACCTCCTGCAAAATGGATTATCTGCTTCAAATACCTTTATGACCAAAACTGTTGTTTATTTTGCCCATGCCAATGGCATCGCCAGTCCTTGCTATCAGACCTTTTTTGATTATTTTGATGCCGATATTGAGCTGAAATATATTCCGGTCATTGGCCTGAATCCGGACTATCCGGTTGAGCCAAAATGGGAAAAACTGGTGGCGCAGGTCATTGCCGATATCGAGTTACAAACACCAAAACAGGCAGTGGTCGGTTTGGGGCATTCTTTTGGCGCGCTGGTGTTGCTGATGGCATCTTATCAACGGCCAGATTTATTTAGCCAGCTGATTTTAATGGACCCGCCTTTTGTGATTGGTAAAACAGCGCCGATATTCGAGTTATTGCAAAAGCTGGGTTCAAAACAGATTGACCGTTTAACCCCGGCCGGGCTGAGTCTGAAACGTAAAGACGCCTGGTCTAGCCGTGAGCAGGCTTATCAGCAGTTACGTGGCAATGCCTTGTTTAAACAGTTTGATGAGCGCTGTTTTCAGGATTTTATCCGGCATGGTCTTAGAGAAGATGAGGCCGGCATCAGCTTACAGATTCCAAAACAGGTCGAGGCAGATATTTTTAGAACTGTACCAAGCTGGTGGTGGCGTTGGCCGCGTAAAGCCCCAAATTTACCGGTGCATTTAATCACGGCAGAGCAGAGTGCTTTTTATAAGCAAGGTTTCCCGCAGGGACTAAAAAAGATATATGGCATTGAGTTTAGTGTTGTAGCGGGTGGGCATATGTTCCCGCTGGAATCTCCTGAGCAGAGCGCACGCGATGTGCAGCAGCGGATTCGATCAACACTTTAAATAAGCAGTTTAAAATCCAGTTAACGGATTTGTGCTTCATCTAAATGGCGTGCGCCTTCGAGCAGCATCCGGATCATGATCATGGTTTGCTCGGCAATGATTTTACGTTCATTGGCGGGCATATCAATCACTTTGGCACCCATATTAAACACCAGCTGGGTAATGGCTGAAGAAACAATCTCCGGATGGGACAGTTTGCTGTTATTCAAACGCTCCAGACGAATCAGGTCATCTTTCAGTTCCTGCTGGAAATAGTTCAGCTGACGTTCCACTGCCTGCTTATAAGACGTCGATCCGGTATAGCCTTCACGCAACAGCAGACTTAAATTACCTTCATCAGCATCTAGCTGTTCAATAAAGACTTCAACCGAGGTGCGGATAATGCTGTTCTGTTTGGATGCTTTTAAACGTGCCTGATTCAGAATCTGACGCAGCACATGGCCGGCCCGGTCAATCAGGGCAATGGCCAGCTCATCAATATCTTTAAAGTGACGATAAAAACTATTCGGTGCAATACCGGCTTCGCGCGCGACTTCACGCAGGCTTAAAGAGGCAATACTTTTTTGGGGTCCGATCAGATTCAGTGCAGCCTGAAACAGCTCTTCCTTGGTAATGGTCGCTTTCCTGCCGACCGTACGCACCGTCATGGGTTCACGGATGTTGGGAACATCTTGGGCAAGAACATCATTACTTATTTTCATGGCAGGCTGAGTCATAGGGTCCAGAGCTGAAAGGCTTTTCAGTAGTATAGCCGTTGTGTGTGAACTTGTGAAATGAATAGAAACAATACAAGCGTATATACAAATATATATACATGTGTATAATAATTGAGAATTCATCGCGTGGTGTAGGCTATGCACGTTATCGAAAAGTCGAAATCTCCCCTCAAATCTCTTGCGAGTGCGATTGTTGATCCGTACTCGGCAAACTTCTGGTTACAAAAAATCAATCCGTTGTGGTCTGTGAATCAGGCATTGGGCAAGATTGTGCAAAAGCAGCAGACCGCGCAGGACACGGTCAGCCTGATGGTGCAGTTCAATCAGAAATTCCAGCTTGGACAGGCGGGCCAACATCACCCGGTCTTTGTCACCATTGAAGGAATTCGCTATGAGCGTACCTACAGCCTGACGCAACTGGATACTCAGCATGTGCTGTTAACCGTTAAAAAAGTCGATCAGGGTAAAGTCAGCAGCTGGTTGGTCAATCAGGCCAATGTGGGCGATATTCTGGAATTTGGCCAGCCTTATGGCGATATGTTGTTGCCTGAAGCGACACAGCCACTCATTTTGCTGGCTGCCGGTAGTGGTATTACCCCAATGTATAGCCTGGTCGATGCTTTGGCCAAATCGGGTCAATTAAAGCAGACCCCGGTTAAACTGATGTACTGGGTAAAAACCTTTGCCGATGTTGCTTTTAAAACCCAGTTTGAACAATGGGCGACACAATATCCACACTTTAGCTTTGACGTGTTTTATACCCAGGCAGGGGAAACACCGGCACAGCGTCTGAATGAAAGCCATCTGCAAGCCCTTGAGCAGATTGAACAGAGCGCAGTCTATGCCTGTGGTCCATCGGGTTTTGCTGCACGGGTAGAAGAACTGTTTGCGCATGCACAGCAATTAAAAACTGAAGCCTTTAGCATGAGCCCAATGCTCAATGAAGAAGCTGGTTTTGTGCAGGTGACCTTAACCCAATCGAATAAAACCGTGACCATTCCCAAAGGTCAATCTATTTTGACCAGCCTGGAGCAGCAGAATATTCAACCGAAGCATGGCTGCCGTATGGGAATTTGTAATAAATGTGCCTGCAACAAAGTCGAAGGCTCGACCAAAAATCTGGTGAATGGTGCACAAAACACCGAACCGGGTAATTTGCTCAAGCTTTGCGTGAATTCGGCACAAACAGACTTAGTTATTGACTTATAAGCGGGTACACTCACTATGAATATGCCAGTAAAATTTGAATATTTTAAAAATCCTAAAAACCGCGAATTAACCCAATTAGAACTGGATGAATTGGCGCGTGAATTAGACGCCATCAAGCAGGAAGTGCTGGATGATTTAGGCGAAAAAGATGCCAAATACATCCGCCGTGTATACTCAACCATCCGTTATGCTTCTATTGCGGGTCGTGCCTGCCTGTTTGCTGGCTGGTTCCCGCCAGCCTGGATTTTGGGTACTGGTCTGCTCGGCTTTGCCAAAATCATGGAAAATATGGAACTTGGCCATAACGTCATGCACGGTCAATATGACTGGATGAACGATCCAAAATTCAACGGTCAGACCTATGAGTGGGATATTGTCGGTACATCTGAAAACTGGCGTCAAACCCACAACTACAAGCATCATACCTATACCAATATTAAAGGTATGGATGATGATATCGGCTATGGTCTGGTACGTCTGTTCCCAGAACAACGCTGGAAACCGGGTCATCTGCTACAACCGGTTTACAGTATTCCATTCTGTTTACTGTTCCAGTGGGGTGTGGCGATTCAAAACCTGGAACTCGGTAAAGTGTGGATGGGCCGTAAAACCAAGGCTGAGCTGAAAGAAGAGTGGAAACCTTTACAGAGCAAAATCTCTAAACAGCTGTTTAAAGACTATGTGTTCTTCCCGCTGATTGCTGGTCCTGCTGCGTTACCGGTATTCACTGGCAACCTGGTGGCCAACGGGATTCGTAACATCTGGACCTTCAGTATTATTTTCTGTGGTCACTTCACCAAAGATGTTGAGGTATTCCCAAAATCGGTACTGAAAAATGAAAGCCGTGGTCACTGGTATATGCGCCAGATTCGCGGTTCTTCTAACCTGACCGGTTCAGAAGCGTTCCATATTCTGACTGGCCATTTAAGCCATCAGATTGAACACCATTTATATCCGGATGTGCCGGCACGCCGTTACCGTCAGATGGCACCAAAGGTTCAAGCAGTATGTGAAAAATACGGGCTAAACTATAACAATGCCAGTCTGGTTAAACAGTATGGCAGTGTGATTAAACGTATTGTGAAGTATGCTTTCCCATTCAAGAAATAGTCTTTCTTGGGACTAAGAACCACTTCTTTTGAAGTGGTTTTTTATTGGTAATGTTTGTATGTGTATAAGTGGATTTAATTCCATACCTTAGATTCTCAAGTATAGTTATACTTAATAAAAATTATAGTTTTAATAGGGTGGACTTGAAATTGGTTGTTTTTTGTTAAATTTTGATAAGAAATATTTTTATTTAAACTCTTGTTTTGAGCACTTTTGCCAAATGTTAAGTTAGAGAAACAGTAAATTGATTTTTATATACTCCCATGGGGTTTTTTTAAGTGATATGTATATCGATTTTTTAAAATTTATTGAAGTAAATCGATATGAATTTATATTCATAATAAATTGATTTTAATGCTTTTAATAAATTTTATTGAGAATAAATTATACTCTTATGAATTATTAAGGCATTAATAATAATCATTATTACTATCTAAATTAAATTGACTACCAATTAAAAATAATGAGCATTTTTGCGAGCTTTGTATTTTTGAAATTGTGGTAATTTTCATCAATTGTATGTAGATGGTGAAGAGAGTAACAAAATGTATAGAAATAGAGATGGTAATCGTCGATCTATGCAGGCGGGTTTCACTCTAATTGAATTAATGATCACGGTTGCGATTATTGCGATTCTGGCAGCAATTGTTCTCCCTAATTATAGTAATTATGTTGTAAGAGCACACCGCACAGATGCTCAGGCAGCTATGCTGAATTTGGCTCAGTATATGGAGAGCCAATATAATGCCAGTTTTAGTTATCCTGCTAAAGCGAACATCCCTAGCAGTCTGATGTCACCTTCAAATGTGAGTGATTATTACACCTTTGATTTTGATGATGCTACGACATCAGGGCAAAATTTCACCATTACAGCAACACCCACCTCTAAACAAAAAGATAGTCAATGTGGAACATTAACTTTAAATGAACAGGGGGTAAAAACTCCGAATACAAGTGGTTGCTGGAAATGAAACCCAATAAAGGCTTTACCTTATTTGAGTTGATTGTCACGGTAGCTGTACTGGCTATTTTGGCTATGATTGCAGCACCATCTATGGTGAACTTGATCAAATCAAGTAAAGTAAAAACAACTTCTAGTGCGATTGTTGATTTTATACAGCAAGCACGTAGTGAGGCGATCCGTACTGGCCGTCCAGTAACGGTTTGTGCCAGTTCAAATGGTTCAACGTGTGTGGATGAGGATAAAGATCAATGGAATGTTGGATTGGTGATGCAGATTACCAATCCAGATGCTTCGGTTAATTATTCTGTTTTGAAATTTGATGATCCAAATATTGAGATTACCGGCCCAAATAATACTGATAGTGATGTTGTACTCAATAGTGTTGGAGCAACGACGGGAGTACATCAGGTTACAGTAAAGATGATAGGCCAAGATACCTATTCTGTTTGTATTCCGGTTTCTGGTCGAGCTGAAAAAATCAAAGGAAGTGCATGCCCATGAAAAGTTTTAATGTTCAACAGGGCTTTACTTTATTGGAAGCACTAATTGCTATGTTTCTGACAGCAGGAGCAATCTTGGGCCTTGGGATTTTACATATTAAGTCTGTACAGCAAAGTCAATTAGCGATGCAAAGAACAATTGCTAATATTCAGGCAAATGATTTTATTGATAGTATGTGGGCAAATAGGTGTTCTCTTTCATCAAAGATTGAGACTGATTGGACCGAGCGTTGGGATTTTGAACAAGATGGAATGGCAGAAACTGATCAAATCGCCTTGAATCAGCTTTTACAAGATTGGAAAGGAGAGATTACTCCTGATCCAGCAGCCAATCAACGACAATATACAATCGAAATTTCATGGGTTAATGATAAAGCTGCTGCTGGCACTGCAGTCACCCAACAAAGTTTTACTTATAATTTTACACTTCCAGCATGTGCCACCTAATCATTATTCGGATTTGATCAATGAAAAAAATGTCTTCTCTCAAGCATACTCAGGCCGGTGTGACATTAGTTGAATTAATGATTGGTCTGACAGTTGGGTTAGTTGTGACTGGTGGAGCCATGGCAATTTTGTTTGGCAATCAGAAAATGCTGCTGGAAAAAGGAAGATTGGACCGTACCCAGGAAGAATTCCGTTTCGCCACCACGACCATTACCCGTTTGATCCGTCAAGCAAATTCTTTTTCAGTCCCTGCTTCGAATAATGAGTTGGTAATTAATTTTGACAGTAGTCAAAGAGATTGTTTGGGGGTATCTGGTGTGTCAGTGACCAATAAGCTTAAGTTAGAAAATAATCAGTTGCTTTGTATCCGGAATAATGACCCAGATAAATCCTATGTGTTGGCTAAAAATATAGGTAATTTGAATTTTTCTTACGGTATCCGGAAATCGGGTATTGTGGCCTATACGCCATATTTCAAGAGCGATGCTAGTGTCGATACAGTTGTGGAATATGTATGGAATGATATTACGAGTGTTCAAACAAAAATCGGTATTGTACAGGCTGGTTTAGCCAAGCAACCTGCACTTGAATTTATTGCAACATCTCATCAGAAAAGTAGTATAGCCAATTTATCTAGTGGTGGTGAGTCTCAATTAACTGAAGAAGAATTAAAGGAATTACTTAAAGAACAAGAAGAAGCTGATAAAAGAGCTGAGGAAGAATTAGAGAAATTGGAGGAAAATGGCAATAATGGCAATAATGGCAATAATGGCAATAATGGCAATAATGGCAATAATGGCAATAATGGCAATAATGGCAATAATGGCAATAATGGCAATAATGGCAATAATGGCAATAGATAGAATGAGATTTATAAGTATTAAATATATTTATGAGAATCAAGTAATTAAAGATTCATGTGATAATTTATCTGAGAACTCTCACATGCTTAATATAGATATCTTTAAATATGAACCCCTAATGAAGAGTTGATTATGAAGAAACAGCAAGGTTTCGTATTGGTCTTTACCGTAGTTTTGCTTCTCGTTGCAGCGATCTTGGGTTTGTATGCTATGCGAAGTACCATTATGCAGGATAAAATGACCGCAAATATTTATAATAAAACCATCACGACAAATACTGTTGAACAGGGAGCTACTGTTTTTTTAAGCTGGTTTGAAAATCACTTGAAAGTTCATGGTTGGCCCACAGATGAATCAGTGCAGAGTGCATGGAAAAATGCAATACCTTATATTAACACGGGTAAATTGGAAGCTAATTTTGGGGACAATGGATATTATTGGATTGATCCTGATTATGAAAATCCATGTGATGCAAATCCTTGCTGGGATAATATTAATAAAACTGTTACTGTGTTCATAACAGGGAATCTCGTTAAAGATAAAGGTGACAGTTCAGCAATTTTGGGAGAAAGCATTTATAAAATCGAGTTGGCAACTCTGGAAGGTGGTAAGCCTTTTTCATTGCCAGAGTTACCAGCAGCATTAACATATGCAGGAACTTTAAATGGGTTTAAAGCTCCAAGCTCAGGTGCTTCAATTAATGGTGGTGATAAAATAGCAGTTGCTACAGGAAATTATGATGCACAAGATAAAATAACTACAAATATAAAAGAGCAAAACGAAGATAATTATTCAGGCAAAGATTGTTCAACGCCATGTGTATCAGTTGCAGATTTAAAAGATTGGGGTAATGCTGAAAAGGTAAAGAACCTTGCTGATCAATTAGCATCTTTAAAAGAAGCAACGGTCTATAGAGAAGATTATGCGGGGAAATTACCATGTTCAGGCATAATCATTGCGTATAAAAACTTAACTATTAGTGGTAACGCTTTCAATAAATGTAATAAAAAATTCCAAGGTATCATTTTAGCCTTAGGTGAGAAATTTGATGTAAATGGTTCTGGAGGAATGAATATTGATGGGGCTATTTTTGCTGGTAATATTCAAAATGTAGGAAATACTGAAACGCCTAAATTTCAATTTGGAACACAATCTTCTATTATTAACGGCGGTGGTAATTTTATTATTCAGTATAATAGTAAATATTTTGGAAATAATTCAAATACCGAATTCACGGATACCGAACCAACGAGTGCTAAAATTCTTTCATGGAAAGATGTAATATAGTAAGTTAAATGGGAATTATCGTAAGCCTCAATATTATTAAAATTTTTTGAGGCTTTAATTTGTGCGTACTAGAGACTGTAAATTAAATTGTGTAATTGCCTGAATTTTCTACAATCAATAATTTTAGGTAATACCTGATCAGTACCTACCATATATGAATAAGTGGCCAAACTCAGCATCTCCGCATCCTCCTCACTATTCCCATACGCATAAATCGTTTCATAATCTGCAAGATTAACCGCTTCTAAAATCCGCAACTTTTTTTGCAAACAGCTACAGTCAGGAGTCAAATATTTTCCGGTCAATTTTCCATTTTTAATTTCAACTTTAGAGCAAATTAATTCAACACTTAAAGCCTGAGCAATCATTTCCAGATATAGATCAATCGTTGCAGAAACCAGGATCACCTTATGTCCGAGTTGCTGATGTTGATTTAATTGTTTGAGTAAAGAAGGTTCAAGGCCTTTTAATATTTTATCAGCATATTGTTGAGCCAAAGGCTGAATTGTCTTGAGATCAGAACCTTTAAACATGGCAGAGTAAAGCTTGGGGCGCATTTTATGCGCCGGATAGAGCTTTAAATAATAAGCTATAATCCAGGGGAGGGTGGTCAGTCCACGCTTGAGAATATGCCGTTTGCCCAGACTGTAGAAAATAAAGCCGGTAAAACTGTCATGCTCATACAGGGTTCCATCAAAATCGAATAAGGCTAGATTTTTATATTTTTGGCTTTTTGCATGCATGTGGTATATCGCCCGTTGACCCGAGTAGCAAACCAGTTGGTATTATAATCACGGCTGAGTTTTGGCCCGGAAATTACCACCTCTGGCATTATCGCATAAAATGGTTCTTTGCTAGTTTGTTCCTGATACAGTTTTAATAAGGCGCGATACGAAGCGGTATCTTCAAAATCCTGCTCTTTTTCTTTTTTCAGATCGGAGCGGATTTGACGTGGGGTGAGCACAATATTATGTTTGGCAAAAACGCTAATCAGCTCGCGTTCAGATTGACTCTTGGCACTGCGAATACCGCCATCTTTGCTATAGAGCAGTAAATCACCATCTAGAGATAATTCGGCTTCGGTTAAATCATTGAGCATGCTCTGAAAAGCGGCATTACGGCTGGAATACATACCCGAGTTATAATCGGCAAAGCGATATAGCGGTTTATCATAGTCGGCCGGATACATCATCAGACGGTGAATACCATAATACAGGCCACCATATTGGCTGTATAAATCGGTACGTAATTCTGCAATATTGCCGCCTTGGCGTTTATGTTCCTTGGCATAACTGATATGCACCTGCATCGAACCTAAGGTGGTAATCGGATTCAGCTTTTCTCCGATATTTTGACCAAACAGCTTGGCGGCGCCGGTCAGGGCCGACACATGATAATGCTTGGCCATATAGTCAAAAATTTCACGATAAAGTTCATCCAGTTCCCGTTCGGTTTTGACCCGGCGCATCTGGCTTAAATAGTTATCTTCCGGGCTTGGATGGTTTTTCAGTACATCCTGAAAATAGCCGGCAATGGTGCCTCCAATGGCTTCACCGAGTTTATCTTTAAACTTCTCGTCTAAACGTTCTTGGACTTCTTTAACTGCTTTTTCACCTAAACCATAAACCTGTGGATCGGCAACAAAGTTGGATTCCTGATCGACCACGGCGACAATGGTACACATATTTTCCTTGGTCTGCGGAATACCCAATTGTTCACTAATATCGTAAATATCTTTGGCCCATGAATCACGATCTTTCACGCGGGAAGGAATCAGTCGCTTGATCTGATCTGCATCTAGACTTGGCTCATCGCCTTTATTCCACCAGGCGCTGTCGCCACAGGCAGCTAAACTTAAAGATAACGCAATCAGGCTTAAAGGTTTGATTACAGATGACAGGAAGGTGTGTTTCATAAACAGGAAAACTCGGTCCAGACGGGTCAGCCTACAGGGCAGATGAAGTATACAGAAATTCGGCTATACAGGTGTGAATATATATGTATACGGCCTACGTTGCACTGTCAATTTTTATCTGCAAACAGTCAGAGAATTGAGTAGCTCAAAAAAGTGAATAAGTGTGGAATTAGATACTGAATTCTATTTCAAAATAAAGCGCTGATTTTAATTTGATGATCTTCTGTTATTTTAAGAAAATATTTAAATAAATAAGGGAGATGCTGTATAAAATCATCTGAATTATTTTTTAATGATTGCAAAATTTTCTAATCAAAATAAAGGGAATTATTTTAGCGTAGAACCGTGGTTATTTTAAATAAACCTTGTGTTTAGCAAATATAGAGCGTATAAAGCTAACTCTCCTTTGCGGGGTGGAGCAGTCTGGTAGCTCGTCGGGCTCATAACCCGAAGGTCGTTGGTTCAAATCCGGCCCCCGCATCCAACTTTTAATGCTTATAGTGATTGAATATTTGTCCATAATTGTGAGAATTGGGACAGTGAAAAGTTTAAAATAATCAAATTTGATTGTGTTTTTATCCGATTTTTGAAAGATGAAATTTTAATAAAATTGAACAGCTTTCTTAAATGATCACCTAAGCTCATATAATGAGTCAGTTATGTTGAATAATGTAGAAAATTGGCAGTTGGCCACTGCAGTCAATGGTCAGGAAATTTTTGTAAAAGTAATGCCGCTGAAAAAGAAGCAGCGCTCGAGCCAGGGTTTTATCTGGGTGGAAGTCGGTAAAATGATTGAGCTTCAGTCCGGACAGCAGGTAGAATTTAACCTGGATGGTAAAAGTTTTTATATTGCTTTAAATCAGTTATATAAATTGAATTAATTTATTTTTATTGCATTCAGAACAGAAATCTGTATAGTGGTAGTTAACTAGAAGAATTACTATTGTTTCAGCAAATCTTTTCCCTCCGTCGTTTTTTAATATCCTTCGTAGTATCAGATTTTTAGTTTCAAAGTCATTTTCCAGTTAATTATTGGTTTATCTATGACCAATTTAAAAGTTTTTTAATACAGGATTATCTTATGTCAAATACAGTTACTGGTACTGTGAAATGGTTTAATGAAACTAAAGGTTTTGGTTTTATTCAGGCAGATTCAGGTCAGGACGTTTTTGCTCATTACAGCGAAATTACCAACCAGGGCTTCAAAACTTTACATGAAGGCCAGCGCGTTGAATTTACCATCGTAGCGGGTAAAAAAGGCGACCAGGCCAGCGGTATTACTGCAATCTAATTGCCGGTTTCGCTGCAAAAAGCTCATCTTCTGATGGGCTTTTGTTTTTTAGCATCTGCTAAAAACAGATGTGCTGTGGTCGGTACAGATGCATAGAAATTTTGGTCAGAAGGCTTTAAACTAGCCCGGTTTTTAGCGCCGTATCCAGTTTTCTCCCAGGTCAGGATAAGCTGCGCATTTTCTGTTTCCCGAGGTTCCTACATTGAGTTCACATCCTGTCATTCAAGAACTGTTTGATCGTCCTATTGAGCGAAAGCTGTGGGTGGCACCAATGGCAGGCGTCACGGATCGGCCGTTTAGAACGCTGTGCAAATATTTTGGCGCAGGCCATGCAGTCAGTGAAATGATGACCTCGGACAAGACTTTGCGCATGAGCAAAAAAAGTCTGTATCGGGCCAATTTTGATGGCGAAATCGCCCCAATTTCTGCACAAATTGCCGGCTCCGATCCGGCTGATCTGGCTGAAGCTGCGCGTTATCAGGTGGCCAATGGTGCACAGATTGTCGATATTAATATGGGCTGTCCTGCCAAAAAAGTATGTAATAAGCTGGCCGGTTCGGCGTTGCTGCAAGATGAAGATCTGGTTGCCCGGATTTTAGATGCAGTTGTAGAAGCAGTCGATGTGCCGGTAACCTTAAAAACCCGACTCGGTTTTTTAAACGGTCAGGAAAATATTCTGCGTGTGGCCAAGCGTGCAGAGCAGGCCGGTATTGCCGCGCTGGCCCTGCATGGCCGTACCCGTGAAGATATGTACCTGAACACGGCGCGTTATGAGTTAATCAAGCAGGTTAAGGCCGAGCTGAATATTCCCCTCATTGCCAATGGCGACATCGACAGTCCGGAAAAAGCCAAAATGGTGCTGGATTATACTGGTGCAGATGCAATTATGATTGGCCGTGCGGCACAAGGCCGTCCCTGGATTTTCCGTGAAATTGCCCATTACCTGACGACCGGTGAGCATTTGGCCGCACCGAGTATTGAAGAAGTCAAACAGGTATTGCTTGGGCATTTATCTGAACTTTATAGCTTTTATGGAGAATATTCAGGCTGCCGTATTTCACGTAAACATATTGCCTGGTACACCAAAGGACTGCGTTCTAGCAATGAATTCCGCCAGAATATGTACCGTGTGGAAAGCACGGCCGAGCAGTATCAGGTGGTGGAAAACTATTTTAATCAACTGTTAGAACATGGCAACATCATGAGTGATGTGCAGGTTGAGCAGGTGAATCTGTTAGAAACCAAATGATTAAATATCTATCATAATTATGGCGCTTCAGAGCGCCATTTTTTATCCCCGACTTTATCAAATGGAGCGTAAACCTCTGTCTTTCAGGTCAGAGATATAAGCGACACGACATGAAATGTCATTTAATTGCTAAAAAACAATATATTAAGCCTGATAGGAGCTAATATAAGCCCATGAAAACACTTAAATTACGTATAAAAGACAGTCACACAAAGGTGCTAGACCAATTGGCATCTGAAGTTAATTTTGTCTGGAACTATGTCAATGATTTGTGTTTCAAACATCTACAGCGCAAATAACAATTCTTTTCAGCATATGATATTGCTAAATATACGAAAGGCGCATCAAAGGAATGTAATCTTCATAGCCAAACCATTCAGGCTGTAACAGAAGAATTGGTCACTCGCAGAAAACAGTTCAAAAAATCAAAATTGAGATGACGTGTCAGTAATAAGAAATCAGCAAGAAGATCACTAGGTTGGATACCCTTTAAAAAGGTCGCTATTAAATACGCCGATGGATACGTTCAGTATGGCAAGCATCAATTCAAGCTATGGGATAGTTACGGACTATCGAAATACAGCATTCAAACAGGTTCATTTGTAGAGGATAGTCGTGGACGTTGGTATGTCTGCTTAGTGGTTGATTCACCCAAACAAGACAAACCTACCGCCACAAAAGCCGTGGGCATTGATCTAGGCTTAAAAGATATTGCTACTTGTTCAGATGGTACGATCATTTCCAATCCCAAGTTCTACCATCAATATGAACAGAAATTAGGGGTTGCTCAGAGAGCGAGAAATAAAAAGCGTGTCCGTGCATTACACGCCAAGATTGCAAACTGTCGTAAAGACCATTTGCACAAGGCTAGCACCCAGCTGGTGAAAGACAATGCACTGATTGTCGTTGGTGATCTAAGTGCGAACAAACTTGTAAAAACTAAAATGGCGAAATCTGTTTTAGATACAGGATTTTCAGCACTCAAAACCATGCTCAAGTATAAATGCGAGAACGCAGGGGTCATGTTTGAGGAAGTCAACGAGAGATTCACAACCCAAACCTGTTCGAGCTGCGGTGCAATCACCGCAAGCAGTCCGAGAGGTAGAGCAGATTTGCGAATAAGAGTATGGGAATGTGAATGCGGAAGTGTAAATCAACGCGATTTAAACTCCGCCAAGAACATACTTGCGCTTGGGCATAAGCGTCTAGCAGTAGGAATCACCCTCCTTTCAGGTGGGTGAGGATGTCAACCGTTTACAATCTCTACAGGCCTGAACACAGGGCAACATACGCTCACTGAACACGGACAGGACTTGGACATTGCAGGGCTTGGCTTGCTCTATGCTAGGTAAGTCTTCACTTGGCAAGATGATATTCCAGTCTTGTTCATAACAATGATCCAGGGAGTTTCAACATGACCAATACTAATCGTCCTGTGACTGAATTTAGCCATAAGACCTCAACAGAATTACCACAAGAACGAAGCCAGGGTTTAAATGTCGACCCGACCGATGTCAATGCACGTCCAGATTTGGACACCAATCGTGTCCCGGATATGAATGAAGCAGGCGATCATCCTGTTGGCACCAGTGTCGGTGTATTAGGGGGCGCGGCAACCGGTGCGGCCGTGGGTGCTGCAGCTGGACCGGTCGGTGCCGTAGTGGGCGGTATTGCCGGTGGTGTGGTCGGTGGATTGGCCGGTAATGAAATTGCCGATGCGATTGATCCGACTGCAGAAGATGTGTACTGGCGTGATCAGTACCAGAACCGTCCATATTATAATGAAACCCGCAGTGTCTATGCCGATGTCGACTATGATCGTGATTATCGCGGCGCCTATCGTCTGGGCTATGAAAACCGGCCTTTATATGAACAAAATGTCGATTTTGACCGGGCCGAGCCAGAACTGCGCACCAAATGGGAACAGATGAAAGGCGATTCCCGTCTGAACTGGGAAGAAGCAAAATTTGCAGCCAAAGATGCCTGGCAACGTGTCACCCGTTAAAGCATTCAAGACACTATCAGGCCAATAAAAAACATCTCCGCGGAGATGTTTTTTATTGTTCTCGCTTAGTGACTGGTCATTTCCAGCACCAGTTGATTAATTAAATCACCGGCTTCCATGTCACGAATCAGGCCCACGTTGGCACCGGCCCAGAATGCGCCAAATCCCTGTTCGCCTTGCTGGCTGGCTGCGGCATGTAACTGCTTGCCAATATCATAAGTATACGGATAGGTCGGTACCGGCGGACGGTTTGGCGTATCCACCAGACGGTGCCACTGATTGACCAGACCACGTGCCGGACGGCCGGAAATTGAATCGGTAATTTGGGTACAGCTCTGGCTAAATAAAGCCTTGCGATACGCCTCATTGGCATTGGAAGATTTACATTGCACAAAGGCGGTCCCGAGCTGTACCGCGACTGCGCCAAGGTTCATGACACGTTGTGCATGTTGACCATTCATAATTCCACCAGCCGCAACCACCGGAATCTGACAGTGCTGGGTCAGTAAAGTCACTAAATCTACCGTGCGGATACCGCCATCAATAGCGGCATTAAACAGGCCACGATGACCGCCAGCCTCTACGCCTTGGGCAATAATAATATCAATACCCGCCGCTTCAATGGCTTGTGCTTCGGCCAGATTGGTGGCAGAGACCATGGTGATAATCCCGGCCTGTTTTAGCGCCTGAATCTGATGCGCGTGCGGAATACCAAAATGAAAACTCACCGCCTGAGGACGGGTTTCCAGCACCAGATTCAGATAATCATCATTGCTTAAAAAACTAGGATACAGATTTTTGAGCTGGATCGGCAGCGCTACGCCATAATGGACAAAATGCGGACTTAAATAATCCAGCCAGACCTGAGCAGCAGCTTCATCCAGCGGCTCGGGTTGATGACAGAAGAAATTGACCTGAAAAGGGCAGTCGGTCAGGTCCTGGATTTTTAAAATCTGTTCTCGGGCAGACGCCACTGAACTGGCCCCTAAACCCAGTGAACCCAAGCCGCCCTGGTTGGAAACTTCGGCAGCCAGTTCAGGTGTCGAAACACCGGCCATCGGCGCTAAAAAAATAGGATGTTTAATGCCGAGCTGTTCCAATATAGACATGCGATTTCTCCTTATTCTTCCTACACTTTGCCCAAGCTGAACAAAATTAGCAAATCATAATCATTATTTATTTTTTAAATAATCTGCCGGTTTTTACACAGTAGTTACATTCGTTGCGACAAGCTGGGTCGTGCTAACGCATCGGCTTGCTAGGCGCAACATTTTCGCTTTTTTATAATCAGCTTATCTCCTGATTTCTGCTGAAACGCATGTCTGAACGTATCCGTGAAAAACTGCAAATTTTAGCCGATGCTGCCAAATATGATGTGTCCTGCTCATCGAGTGGCAGTCGGTGCAAAAATAAAGACCAAGGGCTGGGCAATACCGGTAATGGCATCTGTCACAGCTATACCGAAGATGGGCGCTGTGTTTCGCTGCTTAAAATCCTGTTCTCCAATGTTTGCATTTATGACTGTGCCTATTGCGTGTCGCGGCGTTCCAATGATGTGAAACGCGCAGCCTTTACCGTACAGGAAGTGGTCGATCTGACCATAAATTTTTACCGGCGCAATTATATTGAAGGGCTGTTTTTAAGTTCCGGTATTTTTAAATCGGCCGATTACACCATGGAACGAGTGCTACAGGTGGTGAAAAAGCTGCGGCTGGAAGAAAACTTTAATGGATATATTCATTTAAAAACCATCCCGGGCGCATCTCAGGAAATTATTACCGAAGCCGGTTTATATGTTGACCGGATGAGTATTAATCTGGAAATGCCGACCGAAGCCGGACTACAGCAGTTTGCCCCGGAAAAAAGTCATGCCGAAGTGCAGAAGGATTTGGGTATTGTCCGCGATCGCCTGATTCAACTGAAAGATGAATCGAAAATCATCAAATCGGTACCGAAGTTTGTTCCGGCCGGACAAACCACGCAGATGGTGGTGGGTGCACATAATGAAACCGACCAAGACATTATTATAATGGCCGATCGGCACTACAAAGAATTCAAGCTAAAACGGGTTTATTTTTCTGGTTATATTCCAATTAATACACAGGAAAAGGCCTTGCCCGCTGTCGGTTCAGCGCCGCCGTTGCTGCGTGAAAACCGGCTCTATCAAAGTGACTGGTTAATGCGTTTTTATGGTTTTGCTGCGCATGAACTGGTGGATGATCAACATCCCAATTTAGACCTGGATGTCGACCCGAAATTGGGCTGGGCACTGCGTCATCCAGAGGCTTTTCCGGTAGATATCAACCGTGCCGACTACCAGTTGATTTTACGGGTGCCGGGTATAGGCGTGCGTTCGGCGCAGAAAATTGTGCAGGCGCGCCGGTTTGGGCACATTCATATAGATCAGCTAAAACGCATGGGCGTGGCCTATAACCGTGCCCAGCATTTTATTCGCTGTGCCGACAGCCCGAAATTTAAAAAAGAGCCGCCAGCGCAGCAGATTCGCCAGCAGATTTTACAGTCGGGGCAATCCAAATATCAGCAGCAGCTCTCGCCACAACTGGGCTTTGCTTTTTAATGGCCACCTACTGCTTTGATGGCACGCTCACCGGCTTGCTTTGCTGTGTGTTTCGGGCATTTCGCTTTCAAGAGTTTGATGTACACATTACCGCCAATCCGCAGTCCCAGCATGGCCTGTTTGATGAGTTTATTGTCGTGTCTTCACAGGATGAGCAGGGACAGCGGGTCTGGCAGGACTTGAAACAGAAAATCCAGCCCGGCAGCTTGCGTCAGTTTTATCTGTGCTTTTTGTCGGAGCAGGAACAGGCCTTTCAGCATCTGTTTGATTTTTGCATTTATGTTTTTCAACACGGCCATGCGGTGGATGGTAATTATGGCCATCCGGCGGTGTTGGGCATGGCACAGTGGGCCAAGCAGGTGGGCCGGGAAAAACATCGCATGGAAGCTTTTGTACGCTTTAAAAAATGTCAGGATGGTCTGTTCTTAAGTCTGGTGCGGCCAGATTTTAATGTATTACCGCTGATCGAGCGGCATTTTAAGGCGCGTTACCAAGATCAGCGCTGGCTGATTTATGACGAACAGCGTGATTACGGCATTTATTATGATCTGGATGATGTGCATCAGGTTCAGATGAATGCCCGGCAGCTGGATCTCCAGCTGGACAGTGGCCACAGTCAGGCCTTTAGTATCGAGCTGGATGCTGAAGAATTTTTATATGACCAGCTGTGGAAAGATTATTTTCACAGCGTCAATATTCAGGCACGGCAGAACATGAAGCTGCATATTCAGTATGTACCGAAACGTTACTGGCGCTATATGAATGAAAAGTCGCTCTAACTTTCATCCCGGCCGGTTTCATCAGTATAATGCCCGGGTTGTATCGTGGAAAAGGTAAAAGCATGAAGGGGTATGTAGGGGCTGTTTTGCTCACAATAACAGGTTTGACAGCATGTGGACCACATGAGGCAGAGCAGGTACAGGTCCAGCCTGAACAGTACCAGGTGGCCAGTGCAGAGCAGCTACAGCAGCGCTTTAGTGCCTTAAACCGTCAACTGGAAGCCGATTTTCAGCAGTTTAAGCAGCTGGAAAGTATTGCCTTTGCCCAGCAGTTTCCTTTAGATGCCGATAATCTGATGACCTTGAACCAGCATCTGGTCAGCAGTACCGCCTTAAAGCCGACCAAAGCCGGCTATTGCGATATGATGAATGGCTATTTTGCCGAGATGTATCGTCTCGGACATTATAATCTGGAACTGCTTGATCAGATCCAGCTGCCCCAGGCTCAACAGGAAAATTTAAAGCAGAATTTTGCCAATGCCGACAATTTTTATGATTTTATTTTAAACCGCTATACCAGCTATCGTCAGGTGCAGCAAACCATGAATTATGGCTGTAACCTGAAAGCGGCTTTACAGTAAACACAGCCCTAAGGTAAAAAAACCGCCCGATTTGCTGGGCGGTTTTTTTATAAAGGTGTGACATGGAACAACGAGCCAATCCAGTGTGCGAATAGCATGGCCACCACGCCCCAGACCGTGACCCGCAAGCTGCCTCTGAGCATGGAGGTGCCGGCAAAATAGCTGGACAGGGCACCGAGTAAGGCCAGCGATAAGACACCTACAATCACAATGCTTCGGTCCAGATATTCCACCGGACTAAAGACAATGGTCAGTAAAGGCAACAGCGCCCCTAAAGAAAATGCAATCGCCGAGGATGCCGCCGCCTGTACCGCATTGGCGGCAGTATTTTCATGAATGCCGATTTCATCGCGGGCGTGGGCGGCTAGGGCATCTTTGGCGGTCAGCTGTACCGCCACTTCATGCGCTAGCTCAGGCGTCAGGCCGCGCAAGGTATAAATATGGGTCAGCTCTTTCAGTTCCAGATCGGGGTTTTTACGCAGTTCTCTGGATTCCATGTGCAGATCAGCCTGCTCGATATCTTCCTGGGATTTGACCGAAATATATTCGCCGGCAGCCATGGAACTGGCGCCTGAAATCAGGCCGGCAATACAAGTAATCAGCAGAGTCTGGCTGGAAGCACCACTGGCCGCCATCCCGATCACCAGACTGGTCACCGAGATAATCCCGTCATTGGCCCCCAACACCGCAGCACGTAACCAGCCCGTTCTTAAAATATAATGTTTTTCATGATGATGTGAATAACTCATAGCCCGCCTGAATTTTTATTGTATGCGGCTATCTTAACCCAGAGATGAAAAAAGCCCCAACTTTTGGGGCTTTTTTAACAGCGAGTCAGGAATTAACAGCCGGTCAGCTTTTCCGGTTGTGGGCGTTCTTCCGGGAAGAAGAATGGACGCAATTTGACCCCAATGCCATTGCCAATAAAGGCAAATACCAGCCACAGCCAGCCATGTAAACTGCCAGAAGCAATACCACTGAAATAGGCACCAATATTACAGCCGTAGGCCAGACGTGCGCCATAACCTAACAGCAAACCGCCAACGATTGCCGCCATCAGGGAGCGTTTTGGAATATTAAAGTTCGGTGCGAATTTACCGGCCAGACTGGCTGCCAGCAGGGCGCCGAGCATAATCCCGAAGTTCATCATCGAGGTAATATCAAACCATAACGACTCTGTCAGCGCTTTGGCATTGGCCGGTTGCTGCCAGTAGCTCCAGGAGGCTACATCAACACCCACAAAACTGGCCGATTTGGCGGCCCAGACGGCCAGCGCAGAGGTTACGCCCCAAGGACGTCCAGCCAACACAAGAGTAGCGAAGTTCAGCAGGGTCAGGATGATACCGCCCCACACCAACGGCCACGGGCCACGTAAGAAGCGTTTCCAGCCCTGATACTGTGCAGCCGGTTCAACCTCCAGACTGCCATGACGTTTCTTTTCATACCATACGGTAACCAAGGCAATCAGGGCAAACAGCACAAAGTTCAGCAATAACGCCGGCATCACACCTAAGCTGGTGACCAGTGAAATAGGTGCCAGATGCGGCAGGTTAAACCACCAGTCTAAATGCGTGGTGGCAATCAGTGAGCCTAAGCAGAAGAATACCAGTGTTACCAGCATGCGTGCGCTACCACCACCCACGGTATACAGCGTACCAGAAGCACAGCCGCCGCCGAGCTGCATGCCAATACCAAAAATAAAGGCACCAATCATCACCGACATTGACACTGGGCTAACAAAACCATTGACCGGATTGCCAAACAGTTCACCTGCACCTAAGGCTGGGAAAAACAGCAGTACTGCCAGACCAAGCATGATCATTTGTGCACGCAGACCGCGACCACGACCTTGCTTGATAAACACCCGCCAGCTTGAGGTAAAACCAAAAGAAGCATGGTACAGGGTCATCCCCAGTGCACCACCAATCAGGAATAATAGTGCCTGGTTAATGCCCACCACCTGATAGGCGCCAATACAGCCAATAAACAATAACACCAGCGCGACCCAGATCGAGCGATTCGACCGGTCGGCTTTTGCAGCAATAATAGACATAGACAATAACAGGGAGAGAAATCAGAATCCTGAGTATTTTAGTGGAAATTTAAACTTTTAACCTGATAGAAACAGTCATTTAAGCTATTTTTAATTTTAAATTTCTAATTTAAAATATTAGTAAAATGAATAATAAAAAAAGCTCCCGGAAGGGAGCTTTTAGCGAGGAAGTGAATTTTATTGCTGGGCTTCTTCACGCACGTTCGCAGCACCTTGTTCAACAGCACCGGCTGCGGTTGCAGTTGCATCTTTGGTGGCTTCCTTGGTTTCATCCCAAGCCTGACTGGTTGCCGCAGCGGCATTATCCGCGGCCTGATCTAACTCTGCAGCAGCTTCATCCGTTGCAGCATCCATTTCAGCTGAAGCTTCTTCAGCAGCACCGGAAATATCATGACCTGCCTGTTCAGCAGCATTTTCCAGATGCTCGCCAGTGGTTGCACCTGTTTCAGGCGCCTGATCACGGTTACAGCCCACTAAAGCAACGGTAGCAGCAAGACCTAAAGCAACAAGTAATTTATTCATTGTCATATTCCTTTTAATTCTATTCTCAAGGCAAATATCCACAACAGCAGTGAATATTCAAAAATATAAACCAGTTCTGATCTGGCAATAGATAACAAATTGTTGATTAAATGTAAGAAAATGAAATACAAAAAAAGCCTATAGGGTAGTGCACGCTATAGGCTTGTGGCGTTCTAGAGTTAATTCAGCAGAATTATTGCCCCGAACGGATGATGTAATCAAAGGCAGACAACGATGCTTTCGCGCCTTCACCTGTGGCAATAATAATCTGCTTATATGGGACTGTAGTACAGTCACCCGCCGCAAATACACCTTTGACGTTGGTTTCGTTGCGGTCATTAATCACAATTTCACCACGGTTGCTCAGCTCAACTGCTGTTTCTTTCAAGAAATCGGTATTTGGTAACAAACCGATCTGTACAAAGATCCCCGCCAGTTCAACCGTATGCTCTTCATCCGTTGCACGGTCTTTGTATTTCAGCGCTGTCACTTGTGAACCATCACCCACGACTTCTGTTGAAAGTGCATTTTTGATGACAGTGGTGTTTGGCAAGCTGTTTAGCTTGTCTTGCAATACCTGATCCGCACGTAACTTGGTATCAAACTCTACTAAGGTCACATGCTCAACAATACCCGCCAAGTCAATCGCCGCTTCTACACCCGAGTTACCCCCACCAATGACTGCAACACGTTTGCCTTTGAATAAAGGACCATCACAGTGTGGGCAATACGCCACACCACGGGTACGGTATTCTGCTTCACCTGGGACATTCATCTCTCTCCAGCGTGCACCGGTTGAAAGCACCACAGTTTTCGATTCCAGTTTAGCACCGTTTTCTAAGGTCACTTCAACTAAACCGTTGGCTGTTTCATCTGCACCTTTAATGTCAGATACACGTTGTAGGTTCATGATGTCGACACCGTATTCACGTACGTGTGCTTCCATTTCAGCGGCAAATTTTGGACCTTGGGTTTTCTTGATTGAAGTGAAGTTTTCAATGTCCATGGTGTCCATCACCTGACCGCCAAAACGTTCTGCCACGATACCGGTGTTAATGCCTTTACGTGCTGCATAAATCGCTGCAGTGTTTCCAGCAGGTCCACCACCAATCACCAGTACATCAAAGGCCGCTTTGGCATTCAGCTTTTCCGCTTCTTTGGCTGCAGAGTTGGTATCTAATTTGGCGATGATTTCTTCCAGTGTCATACGACCCTGACCGATGTGGTTACCATCCTGGAATACCATAGGTACCGCCATGATTTTGCGTTCTTCCACTTCATCCTGGAAGAATGCACCATCAATCATGGTGGCAGTAGTGCCGGGGTTATAAATCGCAATCAGGTTCAATGCCTGCACCACGTCTGGACAGTTGTGACAGCTTAACGATACGAACACATCAAAGTCCGATTGGATGCCCAAGTCTTTAATAGAAGCTAATACTTCATCAGACACTTTTGGTGCATAGCCTGAGGTTTGTAACAATGCCAGAATCAAAGAGGTGAACTCATGGCCCATTGGCAAACCTGCGAAGAATACACGCGGTTGCTCACCGGCTTTGGCGACACCAAAGCTTGGTGCACGTTTGTTGTTACCATCGAAGCGTGCAGTCACCTGATCAGACAGGGCGGCAATTTCAGTTACCAGTTCTTTGATTTTGTCTGATTTGTCAGAGCTATCTAAAGTGGCCACTAATTCGATTGGACCTTCAAGGCGTTCTAACAAGGCTTTTAATTGGGCTGTAGTATTTTGATCTAACATTGCTAACGTCTCCAGAGGAGTAAAATATATTTGATAAAGACATGATAGGAGAAAATATTTAATTGGTGAAACGGTTTGTTTTTATCAAAACAATCGGTTTTTTAAATCAAATAATAAAAATCATGTATTTATGCGGAAGTTGCACATAAAAATGTATGGCTTTATCTTCTAAGATGTGGCTTGTCACTGGAATTTTCAAGAATTGACAATAAGAAAATCAAAGATTTGCTATTTGTGACTAAAACTAGGCATTATCCTGAGCAATGGCATTTAAAATTACAAAGGTGAGTATCAAGATGAGTTTAAGCCGAGGCATTTATCAGCATTATAAAGGGCAGTTGTATCAGGTGTTGCATGTGGCCACGCACAGTGAAACCGAGGAAAAGCTGGTGGTCTACCAGTGTTTATATGGTGATTATTCCATTTGGGTTCGACCACTGAGCATGTTTACCGAATCGATCAGTCTGGAAGATGATCGTGAATTACCGCGTTTTAAACTGGTTCAGGAAATGATGTGAGAGGTGAAATTGCTGCACCTCAATTCAAGGTCGCAACGAGATCTTGTTAAAGTGTAAATCGTACTCCAGATATTTTTGCACAAAAGCAGCTTTATCATGACTGCGTAGCAGATTGTTATAGATAAATTCTGGCACAGGATGATAAAGCTCTGCCAACCCATTGTTATAAAATATTTTTAAGTAGCGTGTTGAGGTATTGTATTTGCAGAAGGTTACAGTCAGGACAGTTTCCATTAGCCATTCCTCCTTTATTGTGTTTGGAATCGTTATAGTTTGACCATATGCCAAATGCAGAGCCGGATGTATTACTGATTTGTAAGAATTTTCAACTTTATCCGCGAAAGTCGAGTGTTGTGTGCCAACACTCCCGGTCAAAGCGCAGCGTATGGGGACAATCTGCACCACGGTTGCAGCAACACTAAACATTCACTGCAAAAAACTACACTCAGAAAAATCAGAATCTTCTAAGCTGAGCGGCATCTCTGTAATAAAAACAATCGACTGAGCCATTCTCATGCAACTTTTTCAGTGCAGTTATTGTCAGCATCCGATTTATTTCGACAATACCCAGTGTACCGTGTGCCAGCATCATTTAGGTTTTGATGCGCAATATATGCATATGCTGGCGTTGCAACCGGGTCAGCGGGCAGGGGAATTTGTTGAAGCGGTCACGCAAAAGGCTTACCGTTTTTGCCAGAATCATCAGCATCAGGTCTGTAACTGGATTATTCCGTTTGACAGTCCGGAGCAGTTTTGTCCGGCCTGCCGTTTAAACCGGATTATCCCGGATTTAAACCAGCCGCAATATTACTGCCGCTGGCAAAAAATCGAGTTGGCCAAGCATCGTCTGGTTTATGCCTTGCTGCGCTGGAATTTGCCTTTACTGAGCAAGCTGGAAAGTCCTGAACGTGGGCTGGTGTTCGACTTTAAGGCCAATCCGAATGATGATCGTGCTCCCAAAGTCATGACCGGCCATGCCAGCGGGGTGATTACTTTAAATATTGCCGAAGCCGATGATGTCGAGCGGATGATGGCCAAGCAGAATATGGCCGAAGTGTACCGGACTTTGCTGGGGCATTTCCGGCATGAAATTGGCCATTATTATTGGGATGTTCTGGTGGCGAACAGTGATTATCTGGCACGCTTTCGGCAACTTTTTGGGGATGAGCGCGCCTGTTATCAGCAGGCGGTGAAGGACTATTATCAGCACGGTGCGCCGAGCAACTGGATGGATGCCTATATTAGTGCCTATGCCACCATGCATCCGTGGGAAGACTGGGCGGAAAGCTGGGCGCATTATTTACATATTGTTGATGTGCTGGAAACGGCAACTTCTTTTGGCATGAGTATTCATCCGCAAATTGTGCATGAAGAGCAGCATTTTATGTACTTCAAGCAACGTGAAAATCCGTATTTTTTGACCGACTTTAACGAGATTTTTCAGGCCTGGTTGCCAGTGGCTTTTGCCATGAATAGTGTGAATCGGAGTATGGGGCAGGAAGATTTTTATCCCTTTGTGATTAGTCCGAAGGTGATGGAAAAATTACAACTGATTCATCAGGTGATCCATGGTTTGCCGCCAGTTTCGGACAATCCAATTCCTGTAGATGGTTAATGCTTGATCCATCATCAAACCCTCATCTATCATAAAATCATCCCACCTTATAAACGGCGGCATTGTCCTGTTTTATCGCCCTGTACCGTGTTACGTCCACCCACCGGTGGTGTCGCGTTATTTTCACATTCCAGATTGCCATCGACCTGATTACGGCTAATACTCAGCGTACCCCGATTGTTTTTGAGCTGGATATTGCCATTTACACGGTTATTGTGCAGCTGGGTCAGCTTGCCGCGTTCCAGTTGAATATTGCCTTCAATGCGGTTATTGGTCGCCACCAGCTGTGCAAAACGGCCTTTGGATTCCAGATTGCCATCAATATGGCTGTTTCGGAGAATGGCTTTGGCACTATCGGCCAGCATGACATTGCCATCGACCTGCACATTAATTAAGGTGCATTGCTTGCCAACGAAAATATTGTCGGAAATCGAACGATCTTTTAAGCTGCCGCTACACTGCACATCAGCCCAGGCCGGCAGGGACAGGGTGGTGAATAAGGCTGCAATTAATAGGGTTTTCATCGGTCTATCCATAGCGCATTTTTCAGTAGCTTAATCAACGCAGATGAAAATAAAAAGAATCTACAGCAGCTAAAATTGAGTAAAAATGTAAGCGCATCAATAAAAAAACCACGCGATCAAGCGTGGTTTTTTTCAATCAGTTTAATCTAATACAGATTAGATTTTACCAACTAGGTCGATTGAAGGAGCAAGTGTTGCGTCGCCTTCTTTCCATTTTGCTGGGCAAACTTCACCTGGGTGAGCGTGAACGTATTGAGCAGCTTTTACTTTGCGAAGAAGTTCTTGCGCGTCACGGCCGATACCACCCGCGTTGATTTCGATGATCTGGATTTTGCCTTCTGGATCGATGACGAAAGTACCACGATCAGCAAGACCGTCAGCTTCAATTAATACTTCGAAGTTTTTAGACAGTGTCCAAGTTGGGTCGCCAACCATTACGTATTGGATTTTTTTGATTTCTTCTGAAGAATCGTGCCAAGCTTTGTGCGTGAAGTGAGTGTCAGTAGAAACTGCATAGATTTCAACGCCTAATTTTTGGAATTCAGCGTAGTTGTCAGCAAGGTCACCAAGCTCAGTTGGGCAAACGAAAGTGAAGTCAGCTGGGTAGAAGAATACAACTGACCATTTGCCTTTAAGATCAGCTTCAGTTACTTCAACGAATTGACCGTTGTGGTAGGCATTTGCTTTAAATGGTTTAACTTCAGTATTAATTAAGCTCATCATTGTCTCCATGATTGAGGTTTGTTTTGAATTTCAATTAGATTATAGAAATTTGCTTTATTGCTGAAATGGTATTTTTACATTACCACCATCGGAAAAACCGAATTGATGATTGTTTAAGCCATATTCAGGCGGTGTGTATTATTATGTAGCCGAAAAATATGATGACCACATGACAATTAAAAAGTACACCTTTTTCATTCCTCATCAAACATGATGTCAAGCTCGGTAAAATTCAAGGGTAAAGCAAAAATATTTTTTATTTTTAGGCAGACTGCTTGGAAATGTTCGTCATCGTCACAATCTAGAAGCCACCGTACTCAGTTTGCGGACAGCGGATTCGCTGCAAAAGCAGACAGGCTGGAGGGTCTGTTCGTTCATTTCATGGGCGGATTCTTCCGCTGGCTGTCATTACAGCGTAAAATAGCCGATTGATATTTTTTTATTTAAATTAGGAATCTTGTTCTGTGCAGAGTCATTTAAATGTAGATCAACTCGTTATGGCGCGTGACCGTCATCGTTTAAATCGACTGCGTAAAGGAAAAGATGCAAATGAAAAACAATATTCTGAGCTATTTGAAAAATCCAATCTGAAAGTTCGGGAACGCCTGGGCCGTATTCCAAACATCAAACTGAATCAGGATTTGCCGGTCACCCAATACGCCGACAAGCTGGTTGAGGCAATTCAAAAACATCAGGTGATTATTGTGGCGGGGGAAACCGGTTCGGGGAAAACTACCCAGTTGCCGCAAATTGCCATGCTGGCCGGGCGCGGTTTAACCGGTCTGATTGGTCATACCCAGCCGCGTCGTCTGGCCGCGCGCAGTGTCTCGCAGCGGATTGCCGAAGAAGTCGGTGAAAAACTTGGTGAATCCATTTCCTTTAAAGTCCGTTTTAATGAACAGGGCTCGCAGGATTCGCTTGTCCGCTTAATGACCGATGGTATTTTATTGGCAGAGCTGGCCAATGACCGTTACTTAAGCAAATACGACACCATTATTATTGATGAAGCGCATGAACGTTCCCTGAATATTGACTTCATCATGGGTTATTTAAAGCAGCTGTTGCCACGGCGTAAAGATCTCAAAGTCATCATTACCTCAGCGACTTTGGACGTAAACCGTTTCAGCAATTACTTTAATGGCGCGCCGATTTTTGAAGTCGAAGGGCGCAGCTATCCGGTTGAGGTACGTTACCGTCCCATTTCCGAACTGAGCATTGGCGGCAGTGATGATGATGAGTTTGATGACTTTGAAGAAAACCTGCCGCGTGCAGTGGTGCAGGCGGTGGAAGAATGCTTTGCCGATGCACAGGAAAAAGGTCATCCTGAACATGCCGATATTCTGGTGTTTGCCAGCACCGAGCAGGAAATTCGTGAATTACAGGAAACCTTAATCAAGCATGGCCCGCGCCATACGGAAGTGTTGCCGCTATATGCACGTCTGGCCCTGGCCGAGCAGCAGAAAATCTTTAATCCATCGGGCGGTGGCCGACGGATTATTATTGCTACCAACGTCGCGGAAACGGCGTTAACTGTACCGAATATCCGCTATGTGATTGACAGTGGTTTTGCTCGGATTTCACGTTATAACTATCGTTCACGTGTACAGCGTCTGCCAATTGAAGCAGTTTCGCAAGCCGCAGCCAACCAGCGTAAAGGCCGTTGTGGCCGTATTGCACCGGGTGTCTGTATCCGTCTGTATTCGGAAGAAGATTTCTTAAGCCGTCCGGAATTTACCGAACCGGAAATTAAACGCACCAACTTAGCTTCGGTGATTTTGCAGATGCAAAGTCTGGGCCTCGGTTCGCTGGAAGATTTTGATTTTATCGAGCCCCCAGATCATCGACTGGTCAATGATGGTCGCAAGCTTTTGATTGAGCTTGGCGCAATGACGGAGAAGAAAGCGAATCCGTCTAAAGCGACTGACGAAAATAATAATCTCCCTCTGTCTAAAAGAGGGGTTGGGGGAGATTCCTTAACCAAAATTGGCCAGCAAATGGCAAAAATGCCGATTGATCCACGTCTGGCACGAATGATTCTGGGCGGGGCACATTTTGGTGCCTTAAATGAAATTCTGGTAATTGTGGCGGCACTGGCGGTGCAGGACCCACGGGAACGCCCGGCCGACAAACAGATGCAGGCCGATCAAAAACATGCCTTGTTCCGTGAAGCCGATTCCGATTTCCTGTTTTATCTCAAACTCTGGGATGCCTTGCTGGCCAATCGTGACTTGAGTGAAAACAAGCGCCGAAGCTTTGCCCGTAACCATTTCCTGAGCTGGTTACGTTTACGTGAATGGAAGAAAACCCATGAGCAGCTGGTCGATCTGGCACAGGGGTTAAAACTGTCTTTCAATGAAAAGAAAGCCAGTTATGAAAATCTGCATCGGGCTTTATTAACCGGACTGTTATCGTTTATTGCCAATAAAACCGATGAACGTAATGTGTTTATGGCAGTGCGTCAGCAAAAAGCGCGGGTTTTCCCGGCCTCAACCTTGCATAAGACCAATACCCCGTGGGTGATGGCTTTTGAGATGGTGGAAACCTCGCAGGTGTATTTGCGGACCCTGGCCAAAATTGAGCCGGAGTGGATTCTTCTGGCGGCACGTGATCTGTTAAAACATCATTATTTTGAACCGCACTGGTCGAAAAAAGCCGGAGTGGTCAATGCCTATGATCAGATTTCACTGTTTGGTTTAATCATTGAACCGAAACGTCAGGTGAATTATGAAAAGGTCGATCAGCCGGCGGCGCATGAGATTTTCCTGCGCGATGCCTTGACTACCGGTAACTTGGGAATTATGCCGCCGTTCTTAAAGCATAATTTACTCAAACTGGAAGAAGTGGAGCGGGTCGAAGACAAGCTGCGCCGCCGCGATCTGGTGGTAGATGAAGAAACCATCTATCAGTTCTATGCCGCAAAAGTGCCGACAGATGTGGCCAGCCGCCGTTCTTTTGAAGACTGGCGCGCGACCGTCGAGCCGAAAGAGCCACGTTATTTATTTGTTGATGATGATGCCTTGTGGCTGAATGATCGCCCGACCACGCAGCAATTCCCGGATTATCTGCGTAATGGCGAATTGCGTCTGGCGGCCAGCTATCGTTTTGATCCGAGCCATGATGAAGATGGCGCAACGGTAAAAATTCCGGTTCAGGCCCTGCCACAGGTCGATGAAAACATCTGGTCCTGGGGGATTCCGGGCTGGCGTGAAGAGCTGATTGAAGCGCTACTTAAAGCCTTACCGAAAGATAAACGCCGTAACCTGGTGCCAATTCCGGATACTGCGCGCAAACTGACTGCGCGAATTGATGCGACACATCTGCGTGAGCATATTTTCAGCTTCCTGGCTTTTCAGCTGCGCGGCGATCAGATCACTGAAAAAGACTTTAGCTTTGAACGGATCGATCAGTATCTGCTGCCGTTTATTAAAGTGATTGATGAAAAAGGCCGGGTCATCGAACAGGGCCGTGACCTGAGTGAGTTGAAAGCCCGCTGCCGCACCGAAACCCATAGTCCGGTGAAACAGCTGAAAGGTGAATTTAAAACCTTCCCTGACAACTTTGTGTTTGAAGCCTCGCAAAAAGTCACTGGCGTGGTGGTCAAGCAGTATCAGGCGCTGGTACCGACCAAAGACTTTGCTGCGCTGGAACAGAAAGATGAATCTGGTGTGGTGATTCAAACCTTTAATGATCAGGCAGAGGCAATTAAACAGCATCGGGCCGGCGTGATTCGCCTGATTCATATGCAGCTGGGTGATTTAATCCGCCAGCTGAAAAAACAGATTTCTAAACCGCTGGCGCTGGCTTATTCTCCGTTGGGCGATAAAGCACAGCTGGAACAGATGCTGGTCTATGCCACCTTGCAGATGTCAATTGATGACTTGCCAGTCAACGCTGAGCAATTCCAAACGCTGCTACTTGAGGTAAAAAAATCATTCCTCAGTCATGGACAGCAAGCGCTGCTCAGCTTTAATGAGATTTATATTCAATGGCAGGATATCCGCCGTAAACTGCTGATGCTGGATGAGTCGGTCTTTGCCAAAAATATGGATGATATTGAAGATCAGCTGGACCTCATGAACCTGGCCGATTTCGTGTATAGCAAGCCAGCAGACGTCTGGAGCGAATATCCACGTTATCTGAAAGCGCTGGTGCTGCGTCTGGAACGTTTGCCGAATAACCTGCAACGTGATGATGCCGCCATTGTGCAGATTGACCCGTGGATGGACAAACTGTTCAAGTTTAAAAATGACAGCCGCTTGAAAGAATTGTACTTTATGGTGGAAGAATTGCGCATCTCGTTATTCTCGCAGCCAATGAAGACCAAGATGCCAATTTCGCCAAACCGGCTACAAAAAGTATGGGAAAAGCTGGGAATCGGTTAAGATAGAGAGAATTTCAAAAAGGAGTTTTACATGGGCATTCGCATTACCGGTACGGGCTTATTCCATCCTGAAGATGTCATTACCAATGAAGAGTTAGTTGAAAGTTTAAATGCTTATGTGGAACAGTATAACTCGGCCAATGCTGACAAAATTGCAGCGGGCGAGTTAGAAGCACGCCGTGGCTCAAGTGCAGAATTTATTGAAAAAGCCTCTGGCGTGAAACGTCGCTACGTGTCAGAGAAAACCGGTCTGCTTGATCCAAACCGTTTACGTCCACATTTAAAAGAACGCGCTGATGATGAAATCTCGCTTCAGGCCGAGTGGGGCGTAATTGCAGCCAAACAGGCAATGGAAAATGCCGGTGTCACGGCTGAAGACATTGATGTGGTGATTCTGGCCTGCTCGAATATGCAGCGTGCCTATCCGGCGGTGGCCATTGAAATTCAGACTGCACTCGGGATTCAGGGCTATGCCTATGACATGAACGTGGCCTGTTCAGCAGCAACCTTTGGTTTAAAACAGGCGTATGATGCCATTAAAAGCGGTGCGCGCCGTGTCTTGCTGGTGAATGTCGAAATTACATCGGCACACAATGATTTCCGTTCGCGTGACAGCCACTTTATTTTTGGCGATGTTGCCACTGCGTCAATTATTGAAGACACCGACAGCAAAACCGGTTTTGAAATTGTGGACACTCAGTTATTTACCCAGTTCTCGAACAACATCCGTAACAACTTCGGTTTCCTGAATCTGTCTGAAAATGCCGATATTGATGACAAGCGTTTCCGTCAGGACGGCCGTAAAGTCTTTAAAGAAGTGTGTCCACTGGTTGCGAAAATGATTACCGCGCAGCTGGAGAAAAATGCGATTGCACCAGCCGATGTAAAACGTTTCTGGTTGCATCAGGCCAATGCCAGCATGAACGAACTGATTCTGAAACTGGTGGTTGGTAAAGCGGCTGCGGAAGCAGATCCGGCGTTGGTGCCAATTATTCTTGATGAGTTTGCCAATACTTCATCTGCCGGGGTCATCATTGCCTTGCATCGTACTGCGCATGAAGTGAATGATGGCGAATATGGCGTGTTATGTTCATTTGGTGCCGGCTACTCGGTGGGCTGTATCCTGGTACAAAAACACGTGGTTTAAGGAGTACAGATTGCAGGTCCAGCATGATGCAAAATGGATCAAGACGCTGAGCGCCTTATCTAAGCGCTATTTCACGCCGACCTTTTTAGGCAGTGAATATATTGATGCATCCCGACCTGCCATGTATGTGGGCAATCATTCCCTTTACGGGATTTTTGATGCCCCCGTCATTATTGATTATTTGTTCAATGAACATCAGGTGGCTGTGGTTAGTATTGCTGACCATAGCCACTTTTATTTGCTGATCTGGCGCGATATTGTCAAAAAGTTCGGCGCAGTCGATGGCCAGCGTGAATATGTGCGTGCCTTGATGCAGCAGGGCTATTCGATTCTGGTCTTTCCGGGTGGCGGACGTGAAGTGCTGAAACATCCGGGTGAGCAGTATCAACTGATCTGGAAGCAGCGCTACGGCTTTTTACAGTTGGCACAGGAATTTCAGTACGACATTATTCCTTTTGCTGCCTTTGGCCCCGATGATATTTTCGAGTTTGGTTTTGATGCCAGAACCGTGGTGCAGCATCGTCTGTTTCAGAAACTGCTCAAAGTCCCTCAACTGGATAAATTATTACGTCATGGCGATGTGATTCCATCATTACCGAAACACCTGATTCCCAAGCGGGTACCTTTTTATTTTCAGTTTTTGCCACCGGTAGAGGTCGGGCAGAGATTAGGTTCTGAAGATTTGACCACGCTGCGAGAGGAAATCGCTCAGCAAATTTACCAGAGCTTAGCGCAGCTAAAAGCCCGTTCAACTGGGCACTCATCCTCATAATAGCCGGGTTGTGCCTGAGTTTAAGCCCGCATAAGTGATTTTTGATAAAAATAACGAGAAAACTTTATGAAAAATAATGCTTAGGTTAAGATGAACCATCCTTTTATTTGAAGTCTTTTGAACAGCTATGCAACCATTTGTTCTCTATAACTCAGAGCAGCGCAAAAAAGTAGAATTCGTGCCACGCGTCGATGGACAGATCGACATGTATGTCTGCGGTATGACCGTGTATGACTACTGTCATATTGGTCACGCGCGTGTCATGGTTGCATTTGACTACATCATCCGTTTCTTGCGGAGTCAGGGCTGGAAAGTCAAATATGTACGCAATATCACCGATATTGACGACAAAATTATCAAACGTGCCAATGAAAATGGCGAGAGTATTACCGCTTTAACCGACCGCTTTATTCAGGCCATGAATGAAGATGCAGAAAACCTCGGCTGTCTGGCTCCGGATGAAGCACCGCGTGCCACTGACTATATCGACCAGATGCAAAACATGATTGGCAATCTGGTTGACAAGGGCACCGCTTATCCGGCTTCAAATGGTGATGTTTATTTCCAGGTTGAAAAATTTGCAAAATATGGCCGTTTGTCTGGTCGTAAACTGGAAGAGATGCAGGCTGGTGCTTCAGAGCGTGTCGATGTCGAAGTAGAGAAAAAACATCCATTTGACTTTGTGCTCTGGAAACATGCCAAAGAAAATGAACCGGCCTGGCCATCACCGTGGGGCAAAGGTCGTCCGGGCTGGCATATTGAATGTTCGGCGATGTCGACCTGCTGCCTGGGCAATCATTTTGATATTCATGGTGGTGGTTCAGACCTGATGTTCCCGCATCATGAAAATGAAATTGCCCAGTCTGAAGCCTCTACCGGTGAGCAGTATGTTAATTACTGGATGCATGTGGGCTTTATTAATGTCGATGGCGAGAAAATGTCAAAATCGCTCGGCAACTTCTTCACCATTCGGGATGTGATGGAGAAATTCCATCCGGAAGTGATCCGTTATTTCATCGTGTCTTCACACTATCGTAGTCCGGTGAACTTCTCGGATGTAGCACTAAAAGAAGCCAAGACGGCGCTGTCCCGTTTCTATCATTCATTTAAAGCCTATCAGGCCGTGTATGGCGACAAGCTGTTAGAAACGCTAGATGACACATTGGTCGAACGCTTTAATACCGCAATGCGGGATGATTTTAATACCGCGGAAGCGATTGCAGTGCTGTTTGAAGTCAATAAAGAACTGAACCGCGCGGTGAAAGAAGAAAATGCCGAACAGGCAGCAATCTTCTATGCTACCTTGCGTCATCTGACCAATATTCTTGGTTTGGTACAGCACAATGTCGATGAATTCCTGAAGTCAGACATTGGCCAGGATGCACTTGGTTTATCTGAAGAACAGATTGAAGATCTGATTCAACAGCGTAAAGATGCCAAAAAAGACAAAAACTTTACCCGTGCCGATGAAATCCGTCAGTCTTTGCTCGATCAGGGCGTAGTGCTGGAAGATACCCGTCAAGGTACCGTTTGGCGTCGTGCTGATTAAATCGCCACTTGGAAGCATAAAGAGTTGACAGTTGTATGAAACTCTCTATAATGCACTTCCATATTGCGGGAATAGCTCAGTTGGTAGAGCACAACCTTGCCAAGGTTGGGGTCGCGAGTTCGAGTCTCGTTTCCCGCTCCAAAATTTTAAAAGCCTGAATCATCTGATTCGGGCTTTTTTTATGCGTTTTTATCTAGATATGAAATATTATCCATTATCTTTACTAAAAATCGCCTTAACTGCTTGAACTAAAAAAATGAGATTGATGTTCACCATCTTCCTGTGCTGTGGTTTATCAGCAACAGGCGGAATCATGAAGAAATCGTGTGAAATCTTATACATTTAAAAACGTGACATTTGCATAGATATGCTAAAATTGCGAAAATTAATTTCTGCTTGGATGAAGACCGTTCAGCCCTGAACGAAGGTTAAAAATTTGAATTCTGAAAACATGTCAAACCCGATTGATTTTCAAGGTGTGGCGCTCAGTACCTTGCGTATAGAAGAACAAGCTTTGCAAACACTGGCCACACAAATTGATGAGCGCTTTAGCCGCGCCTGCGAAATTATTTTGCAATGTAAAGGCCGTGTGGTGATCACCGGTATGGGGAAATCCGGGCATATTGGCCGTAAAATGGCGGCGACTTTTGCCTCGACCGGTACACCTTCATTCTTTATGCATCCGGGCGAAGCAGGACATGGCGATTTAGGCATGCTGGTACGGGGTGATGTGCTGATTGCCATCTCCAATTCTGGCAAAAGTGATGAAATCATGATGCTGATGCCGCTCATCAAACATCTGCAAGTGCCGTTAATTACCATCAGCGGAGATGACAGCGGCCCAATGCCACAAAATGCCGATGTGGCTTTAACTTTAGGGAACATTCAGGAAGCCTGCCCACTGGGTCTGGCACCGACCTCGAGCACCACCGCAACATTGGCTTTAGGGGATGCACTGGCTGTGGCCTTACTTGATGCGCGTGGGTTTACCGCAGATGATTTCGCCCGTTCCCATCCTGCGGGTGCTTTGGGTAAACGCTTGCTGTTGCATGTCAAACACTTAATGCATACCGGCGCCGAGCTGCCAAAAGTCGCGCCAGAAACCCCAATGAACAAAGTGCTGTATGAAATTTCCGACAAGCGTTTGGGGCTGACCACGGTGGTGGATGAACAGGACACCTTATTGGGAATTTTCACTGATGGTGATTTGCGCCGTTTAATCGACAAACAGCAGGGCTTTGATATTCATCTGCCGGTGGCTGAAGTCATGATCAAGCAGCCTGCGACCATTTCTCAGGAAGCCCGTGCGGTTGAAGCACTGGCACAGTTACGCGATAAAAAAATTAATCAATTTGTAGTGGTCAATGATGCACATCAGGTGATTGGTGTGATCAGTATGCATGACCTGATTCAGGCCGGGGTAAATTAAAAAATGGCATCGTATATTTTATTGGAACAGGCACGTCACGTTGAGGCTTTGGTTTTAGATGTCGATGGTATTTTAAGTGATGGCTTTGTTACCTTAACCAATAGCGGTGATGAAATTAAAAACTTTGATATTCGTGATGGTCTGGGCATGAAACTGGTGCAGCAGGCCGGGGTGAAAGTCATCATCATTACCGGGCGTACCAGCCATATTGTTGAAAAACGTATGAATGCCTTGGGTGTGGACCTGATTTATCAGGGCCGTGAAGATAAAGGCGTAGCTTTACGTGAAGCCTGTGCCCAGCTGAATCTGGCACCAGAAGACTGTCTGTATATGGGCGATGACTGGCCAGATTTATCTGCCTTTGCCATTGCCGGGATGAAAGTCACGGTGCCGAATGGTCATGTTGAAGTGCGTCGTCGTGCTGATCTGGTGACTCAGGCGCAGGGTGGCCGCGGTGCGGTACGTGAAATCTGCGATATGATCCTAATGTCAAAAGGCGTATACGAACAGTTACTTGAAAAGTATACCGCGATCCCTCATTAATAAGATATTCCTCTGATTGAGTTGAGTTAAAACCCCACTTATGGATACCCGAGTTTTATATATTACTGCGATTGCAATTGCAGCTGTAAGTGGTGGTTATTACTATTACAGCGGTAAAGGCAATAAACTGGATACCGAGGGTTCCAGAAGTATGACCTATACGGCGGAGCAGATTAACCTGACTCAAACCGATGAACAGGGGAATTTATATGTTCGCGCTCAGGTTGACCGTTTAGAGCAGGATATGCAAAAGCAGACCTCTCAATTACAGAACCTGAATGCGTCGATGTATAAAGAAGGGAAAGTTGATGCCACTTTTTATGCCAAGCAGGCGCATGGCTATAATGACAATGAAAAAGTGGTGTTATCTGACCAGGTGCGTGCCACCAAAATCTTAGCGCAAGGTCAATTAGAACTGCAGACGACAGAATTGACGGGCTATCCGGACAGTCGGGAAATTGAAACCGATAAACAGGTGATGGTGCAGTCTCCACAAGCTGAATTTGTAAGCCAAGGACTGAAAGCCAATTTGAATGATGGTCAATACGAATTTTTTAATATTCGAGGAACATATGAACGTTAACCCGAAGCTTGCAACACCTCGTACTTTCCTGCAGAAAGCCGCGCTTGTAGGTTTGGCAGTATTGTCCTCAGCTACAGCCTGGGCCTTGCCTTCAGACCGGAACCAGCCAATTACCTTGGTGGCTGACCGTGCGACATTTAATGAGCGTACCGGTATTACCACCTATACCGGTAATGTGATTATCGAGCAGGGCACAATGCGCTTGCAGGCCAATTCAATTGTGGCCAATCTGAACAGTAAAAAAGAAATCAGCACCATTACCGCCAATGGTAGTCCGGCACAGTTCCAGCAAAAGACTGACCCGAATAAAGGTCTGGCCAAAGGTCAGGCGCAGAAAATTGTCTACAATGCGGAAACCGGTATTATTACTTTGTCGGGCGGGGCATTTTTACAGCAGGATGGGGCCAGTATTCGCGGCAATACCTTGCGTTATAGTATGAACAAAGGCGATATTGAAGCCATTGGTACGCCAAACAACACCGGATCATCTTCAGGTCGCGTACAGATTGTGATTCCACCATCCAGTTCAAAATCATTCCCGGGAGCACGCGATTAATGGATCAGGTCGTACAGCCACAAACTCTGACAATCAAACACCTGGCCAAAAACTACAGTAAGCGCTGGGTGGTGAAAGATGTTTCTTTCTGTATGCAAAGTGGCCAGATTGTCGGCTTGCTTGGCCCAAATGGTGCAGGTAAAACTACCAGCTTCTATATGGTGGTTGGCCTGGTGCGTATGGACAAGGGGGAAATTCATCTGGATGAACTGGATTTATCTGACCTGGCCATGCATGAACGTGCGCGCAAAGGCATCGGTTACCTGCCACAAGAGGCGTCAATTTTCAGAAAACTGACCATTGCTGAAAATATCATGTCGATTCTGGAAACCCGTAAAGACTTAAACAAGCAGCAGCGTCAGCAACGTTTAACCGAACTGCTGGCCGACTTTAAAATTACCCATATTAAAGATTCACTGGGCATGAGTGTATCGGGTGGTGAGCGACGTCGTGCAGAAATCGCCCGTGCTTTGGCTGCCGATCCGAAATTCATGTTGCTGGATGAACCTTTTGCCGGGGTGGACCCGATTTCTGTCGGGGATATTAAAGATATTATTAGCACCCTTAAAGATCGCGGAATTGGTGTATTAATTACCGACCATAACGTGCGCGAAACATTGGCAATTTGTGAGCGTGCTTATATTGTCAGTGAAGGTGCAGTGATTGCCGAAGGAACCCCACAGGAAATTCTGGAAAATGAAACTGTGAAACAGGTCTACCTAGGTGAAGATTTTAGGGTGTAGTTATTAAAATATACACATCATGGTTCGCTGTGATGTGTGTTTTATCTGTTAAATGTCATAAAGTTGAAAAAATATAAAAAATTAAATTAAAAAAGCATTAAACTTTCACAAAATATTTCATCGTATTCGTTTAATTATAATGATGAGTAATACAAGAGCCGTAATAGGCCAAAAAAATAAAGTTAAGTATATGCTATTTGGGGGGAATCTTATTGTTCAGTGGTCTGACGGAACCGTCGATGGCCGAACAAAGTTCCACGCATGAAGATTCATCTTTAAAACAGCATTTTGCCTCTATTTTTAGCCCCCAATCTGACCAGAATTTTCATCGTGTCCGTATTAGTGAACTGAGCCAGTTTCAGCTCGATACACAAAACATTCAGGAAATGCCTCGGGTCGTACCAGCATCATCTGTTCCAGAAACAGCGGCATCAGCCCGATCCTCTGTGCAACAGCCTTTGAGTTTTAATGACACCATTCGGACCGCTGTTCAGCGTCATCCTGAAATTTCCCAGGCCATTTCCACTCTGGCAGCCCAGAATGCCAGTATTGATGTGGCGAAGTCCGGTTATTATCCACAATTATCTGGTGGTATTTCCACAGCAGACCTGACCAAAGGCGAGCGTGGCTGTCAGCTGCTGAGCCTGAATGCCACGCAAATGCTTTATGATTTCGGCAAGGTCAATTGCTTACCAGACTGCCAATGCCATGATTAATATCAAACGCTATCAGGAAATTACCCGCATTGCTGAAGAGCAGATTCAGGGGATTGCCCGCATTGCGGAAATCACCAATAGCGTAACTGGCAGATTCCAGAGCGGCTGGTGAAAGAGGCGCAATTATATTCAGAGCCGGTTTTTCAGCAGATTCCCGGACTAATCGCTGCTCAGGCTGAAGTTGAAGTGGCCAAATTACGCAAGCAGCAATCACGTTTAAGTGCTTATCCCACTTTAAATGTGAAAGGTTCTATAAGTCAGGCCATCAATGGTCGTAATCCAAATAACAATGAAGATGATGGCCTCTATAATTCGATCATGCTGGAAGCCAATAGCAACTTTTATCAGGGCGGCGCAATTGCGTCACAAACCCGGGCGGCCAGTTATGCAGAAGAAGCGGCCAAGGCACGGGTCAATAGTGTGTATCTAGAGGTGCTGGATGAAACCCGCATGCTGCGTGAAGAAATCCAGAACAAGCAGCGCCAGATGAATATTCTGGTCAAGCGTCAGGCCACCACCATCCAGACCAAAGAGCTGTATCAGGAACAATATAAATTAGGCACGCGCTCAGCTGTCGATTTACTGAATGCCGAACAGGCAATTCATAGTGCCGCCCAGGAAATTGAAAATACGCGTTTTGATATTTAAGCCGCCATTGCGCGCTATATCTCCATTACCGGACGGACACGCGATATTTATGATTTAAACCATATATCCATTCAGGGGCTTGAAGTTCAGCCATGAGTACTAAAATAAATTATCAACCGTGGCTTCAAGCAGTACTGAGCATTGCCAAGCATTACCGGATTGAACCATCCGCAGAACGTATCCGCTTGCAGCTGGACTGGAATCCGAACCAGAATATTGATGATATTTTAAATCTGATTGCCCGTCAGGTGGGCCTAAGTCTGCGCAAAACCGACTTTAGCGCCGAAGTGATCAATCCCTGGCGTTTGCCGGTACTGGTTGAATTCCAGGATGGTCAGGTGGGCGTAATTGACAAGGTCGATGCCGAAGGCAACCTGAGCATTCAGTTCAGTGGCGATCAGAGTTTATCACAAACGCTGGCCAGCGATACTTTGGCGGAGCATGTGTGGCATGTCTATATCCTGCGCCCGGAAAAATCGGTTCCCGATGCGCGGGTAGATGAATATGTCAAACCCTATGAAGATAACTGGTTCTGGTCAATTGTGCTACGGGACTGGAAACGTTATATCGATGTAATGTTTGCCATCCCTGATGGCCAATATTCTGGCACTGGCCACCATCCTGTTTTCGATGAATGTCTATGACCGGGTAATTCCGGCGCAATCGGTTCCAACCTTGTGGGTATTGGCAGGCGGGGTGCTGATTGCGGCCATTTTCGAGTTTAGTTTAAGGGTCACACGGATTTATCTCTCCGATATTGTCGGCAAGCGCGCTGATCTGCGTATTTCAGACCGGGTCTATGGGCATGCGCTACGGATTAAAAACAGTGAACGCTCCAAATCGACTGGGACCTTTATTTCACAAATCCGTGAACTAGAAGGGGTGCGTGAACTGGTGACGTCGACCACCATTTCTGCAATCGCTGATTTGCCTTTCTTCCTGCTGTTCCTTGGCGTGTTCTGGGTGATTGGTGGGAACCTGTTCTGGGTGATGCTGATTGTGGTACCGCTCATGATTATTCCGGGCATTCTGGCGCAAAAGCCTCTGGCTAAACTGGCCAACGAGGGGATGCGTGAAGGCGCAATCCGCAATGCCATGCTGGTGGAATCGGTACAGGGCATTGAAGACATCAAGTTATTACGCGCCGAAACCCGCTTCCAGAATCAGTGGAATCATATGAATGAAGTTTCCGCCGATATTGCCATGCGTCAGCGTAAAATTGTCGGTGTCATGACCGCCTGGACCCAGAAAATTCAGGGGCTGACCTTTGCGATTGTGGTGCTGGTGGGCTGTTTTGCGGTGATGGATGGGGAAATGACCACGGGTGCTCTGGTGGCCTGTTCAATTTTATCTTCACGGATGCTGGCGCCAATTTCACAGATTGCCGGCGTGCTGGGCCGTTTGCAACAGGCCAAAGTGGCGAAACAGGGACTGGATGAATTAATGAAAAAACCGGTTGATCAGCCGGAACATAGCCACTTAATTCATCGTCCGGTGTTAAATGGTCATTATGAATTAAGCGGGGTCAGCTTTAAATATGGCGAAGATGATCCTAAACCAACCTTGATGGTACCCAAGCTCGAAATTAAAGCCGGTGAAAAAATTGCCATTCTGGGCCGGAATGGTGCCGGAAAGTCCACCTTGTTGCAGCTTTTTTCCGGCATGCAAACCCCGAATCAGGGCAAAATTAAACTCGATGGCGTAGAGTTGGGCCTGATTGATCCTGCTGATGTACGCCGTGATATGGGGCTATTGAATCAGAATGCGCATCTGTTTTTTGGCACGGTACGGGAAAACCTGACTTTGGGTGCACCATTGGCCAATGATGACGATATTTTACAGGCACTTCGAATTACCGGTGCGCTGGCTTTTGTGCAGGAAAAGAAAGAAGGGCTGGACCATCTGATTCTGGAAGGTGGTGTGGGGTTCTCTGGTGGCCAGAAACAGGCCTTGTTGCTGGCCCGTTTGCTGCTGCGTCAGCCGAATATTTTATTGCTGGATGAACCAACGGCTGCAATTGATGATGTCTCCGAGAAACAGTTGATTGATCATTTGAAAATGTGGCTTGGGCACCGGACTTTGGTGGTGGCCACCCATCGCCGTGCAGTCTTAGAGCTGGTGGACCGGATTATTGTGGTCAATGATGGGAAAATTGTGATGGACGGGCCACGAGATCAGATTCTTAATCAGTCTGCATCTCAACCGCGTCAGATGGCAGGAGCGAAGTCATGAGTGAACAATTAAGCAAACGTTCAATGCAGGTGACCGAGCTGGAGCCACCTTTACCTAAAGCCAGTCTGTTTATCTGGATTATCTGTATTGGACTGGCAGTTTTGTTACTCTGGGCCTGGCTGTTCAAGCTGGAAGAAGTATCCACCGGCACTGGTAAAGTGGTGCCATCTTCGAAAGAGCAGGTGGTACAGTCTTTAGAAGGCGGGATTCTCACCACCTTGAATGTCCGTGAAGGGGAAATTGTCAATCGGGGTCAGGTGCTGGCCCAGCTGGACCCGACCCGGTTTGCTTCTAATGTGGGTGAATCGGAATCTTTACTGGTATCTTCCTTGGCCACTTCGGCCCGGTTACGCGCTGAAGTAAATGGCACGCCTCTGGTTTTTCCTGAAGAAGTGCTGAAAGAGCCAAAACTGGTACAGCAGGAAACTGCTTTATACAATTCGCGCCGGGCCAACTTAGAAGAATCGCTGGCCGGTTTACGGCAGGCTCTGGTGCTGGTCGAGCAGGAATTGCGTATGACCGAGCCGTTGGTGGCCAAAGGTGCGGCCAGTGAGGTGGAAGTGCTGCGTCTGAAACGCGAGGCCAATGACCTGCGCAACCAGATGAATGATATTCGTAACCAGTATTATGTCAAAGCGCGTGAAGAGCTGTCCAAGTCCAGTACCGATGTACAGACCCAGCAACAGGTGGTACGTGGCAAGTCCGACACTTTGAACCGCACGGTATTTAAGTCGCCGGTACGGGGTGTGGTCAAGGAAATTGATGTGATGACCATTGGCGGGGTCGTACCGCAAAATGGCAAGTTAATGACCATTGTGCCTTTAGATGAACAGCTGTTAATTGAAGCGCGGATCTCGCCGCGAGATATTGCATTTATTCGCCCAGATTAGGAGGCACTGGTCAAAATTACCGCCTATGATTATTCGATTTATGGCGGTTTAAAGGGTAAGGTCACGGTGATTTCACCGGATACCATCCGCGATGAAGTCAAGCAGGACCAGTTTTATTACCGGGTCTATATCCGGACTGATACCGATAAGCTGACCAATAAATCTGGCCAGCAGTTCAGTATTACCCCCGGAATGGTGGCCACGGTTGATATTAAAACCGGTTCCAAAACCGTACTGGATTATCTGATTAAACCGTTTAACAAGGCCCAGGAAGCGTTACGCGAGCGTTAATTGTCAATTCAACTTAGACCTCCCAGTTTGGGAGGTTTTTTATTGCTAAAACTTGCCTGAAAACACGTTATAATTTCAGAGATTATTGCATTTTAGCTGTGTTATGCCATTTACCATTGCCTCCCTTGTTCGCTTTGAAGAAGACATTAAAAAGAGCCGTTTTGAGGCCATTGCCGTACCGGTAGAAAACGAACAGGCGGTTAAAGATTTTCTGGAAGCCAACAAAGACCTGACCACTACCCATCAATGCTGGGCATGGAAAATTGGCCATCAGGTGCGTTTTAATGATGATGGTGAACCTTCTGGCACTGCCGGCCGACCTATTCTGGCCACCATTGAGGGCAATGAGCTGACCAATGTGCTGGTGCTGGTCAATCGCTGGTATGGCGGGATTAAACTTGGCACCGGTGGCCTAGTGCGTGCCTATGGCGGTTGTGCCGGGCAATGCCTGCTGCTGGCAGAAAAAATTGAACTGATTGAAAAGAAAAAAGTCGAGTTTCAGTGCCAGTTTAATGAATGGGCCATTTTTCAATATGAACTGAATAGCCAGAATATCGAGTTTCAGGAACAGTACGGGGCAGATGGCGTGCAGGTCAATGCCTTATTACAAGTGCATCAGATTGAGCCTTTGGCCTTAAAAATTCAGGACGTTACCCGCGGCCGGGAACAGCTCAAAGTCATGGAGGAGCCAGCAGATGACTGAACATGATCCTTTGCTGAAATATCGGGAACAGCATAAACATCGGCTGAATTATATGCCATGGCTGTACTGGTCGCTGAAACCGAAAAACCGGGTTTGGGCCGAAGCCTGGCAAAAAGACTATCAGGCCTATTTGATGGAGATGGAAACGGTAGAAATTGGCGAGAACTGCTTTATTTCACCGCTGGCGCATATTTTTGCCGAACCGGGACGTAAAATTAGCATCGGGGATAATACTTTTATTGCTGCAGATTGTACCTTGCATGGTCCGCTGCATATTGGCAGTGAAGTGGCGATTAATCATCATAGTATTCTAGATGGTGGTCGGGTCGGCATTAAGATTCACGATCAGGTGCGTATTGCCGCCTATTGCCATTTATATGCCTTTGATCATGGCATGGATTTGGCTCAGCCGATTTACCAGCAGCCGGTGCGTTCGCAGGGCATTGAAATTGAACGCGATGTCTGGCTGGGTGCTCATGTCGGCGTTAAGGATGGTATTAAAATTGGCGCCCATGCGGTTGTCGGCATGCACAGCATGGTCACCAAAGATATTGAAAGCCGGGCCATTGTCGCGGGGAATCCGGCACGTTTGATTCGTTATCGTGATTAATTTCAGACATAGTTCTCTATCTGCAAATGTCTGTGTTTTATTTACATTTTGTCATGTCATCCGCTGAGGACTTATGCTAAGTTTTAGATAACAATTAAAACGAAAGCCTGGCAGACAGGCAACAAGAGAGGCGACAATGAAACGAGTAATTGCCTGTATTGATTCTTCACCCTGTATCAATGCACTCGCGGAAGCCGCAGCGTGGATAGCCAAGCAGACCCAGCGGGAACTGGTGCTGTTACAGGTGCTGGACTATTATCCGGCCAGTTATCACTTAGGTGAAATTAGCGGGGTCATTGGTTTTGAAAGCAATGCCATGTTATTGAAGGAACTGGCCGAGCTGGAACAGAAACAGAGCGACATTGCGCTGGAATATAGCAATAATCTGCTGCGTCATATTTCCGAGATGGTGCAGCAAAAATATAATATTGTGCCGACCCAGATTCAGGAAAAAGGCGATTTTCTTGAACAAAGTTTTAATGTCTTACAAGAAGATGATATTGCGGTTATTGGCCGGGTCGGGGAGCGTTCCGCCGAACGCAATAAAGCCCTGGGCAGTAATGTCGAAAACTTTATCCGCGGAGCCAATTGTGCCGTTATGACCGTGGGCGAGCAGTTTAAACCGCCAACCCGTTTTATTTTCGCTTATGAATATTCACCAACCTGCTTAAAAATCATGAAGCGCATCACCCAAAGTGATTTGCTGCGTCTGCTGCAATGTCATTTGCTGTATGTGGGTGATCATCCGGAAATATTGAATGAGCCGACCCAGTATTTAAAAGCCGCTGGTTTAGATGTGGTGGTGGAATATCGTTATGGCGATGTGGCGGAGAATATTCTGGATTATCAGCGTGAACATGGTATTCAGCTAATTTTGCTTGGGGCCTTTAGTCATAGCAAAATCCATCAGTTTTTCCTGGGCAGTATTACCACCACCATTTTCCGGAATTCGAATGTGCCGTTACTGGTAGTGAAATAACGCCCAAATATCTTACACGCATCTGATGAATTACTGTCCAAGGTTATCCGCATTTATTGTGGATAACTATATGGACAGTATATGTAAGTTTATAAAAAATAAAATAAATATTATTTTGTGTGTTTTTTGTTCTGTTTGGGCCTTATTTAACGATGGCCAAGGCAAAGCCATCATGCCCTTTGCTGCCTACCGTTTGCAAGGCAGTTGAGGACAATAAACGTGGATGCTCCTGCATCAGCTTAAACATCTCGCGAATGCCTTCAATGCTAGGCTTGTGATTGTCCGGATTGATGATGTCACCGGCGCGAATTACATTGTCCAGGAAAATTAAGGTGCCGGAGCGTGACAGATTCAGGCTCAGTTCCAGATATTCCGGATAGCTCTGTTTATCCGCATCAATAAAAATAAAGTCAAACGGGGCAGTATCAGCTGGCAGGCTTTTTAAAATATCGGCGGCGCGGCCCACACGCAAATCAATAGTCTGTTTCAGCTTGGCCTGATCAATATTTTCCTGTGCCACGGCGGCGTGTGCATCACGACCTTCAATAGTCAGAATATAGCCATCTTCCGGCAAGGCACGCGCCAGCCACATGGTGCTATAGGCAGCAAAGGTACCAAGTTCCAGAATACGTTTACAGCCGTTCATCTGAATTAACATCTGTAACAACATGCCCTGGTTGGGCGCAACAGCAAGGTGATCCGGATAACCCCGATCATCGGTATGTTTTAAGGTTTGGGTCAGAATCGGATCTTCAGGAATTAAATGTGTTTCGATGTAGTGGTCGAGGTCGGTCCACATTTGTTTCATAGTCGGGGGCACCTTTGTTGCAATGCATGCATTTTAAACTTTTCCCCCTAGAGTGCAATTTTTATCGGGAGAGTTGCAGAATTAATAGACATAAAAAGAGGCGCCGCAGCACCTCTGTATTCAGATCCGGATTTATTCGTAATAGCACATTGACGAATAGCGGCTTAAATCCGGTCCCCAGGTACGATAGCCCTGCGTATCAATATGGATTTGCCCTGAAGCATACAGTCCCAAGCCCATATTCAGGCTTTGACCATACTGGGTCCAGAACTGGCACAGTCTGAACTTGGTATTTTCAATAAAGGCATAATCTTGCGGCTGTGGAAATTCCGGCCCAATCCGGAAATCAATAGCGGAATTATATAAATGCCGTGAGGAACTGGCACCACCGGCGCACTGGTTCAGCGGTAAATCGCGATAGACTGAAGTGACTTCAAAATCGGTCAGGACTTTGGAGGCAACCAGATATTTAAAGACTTTTAAGGTTGGAATCTGATTGCGCCATAATTCGCGGTTGGGCACCATGTATTGCGAGCGGCCACATTTTTGCCAGTCACGTGCGGTGCGCAGTAATTCAAAACTTGGAATAATATTGCCGACGCCTTCAGCATTCAGGAATTTTTCATATTCGCGGACCTGGCGCAGGTTATCGGTCACGGCAATCCAGCTGTTATAGGCATAGGGCACCACTTTTGGTGCGACCTTGCGTTCATAGCTGATTTTTTCTTGTGGGATATAAATCCGTTTTCCATCAGGCGAATGAATCGTTTTCCCTTTCTGCGGTGTGGTTGTACATCCGAGCATGATCAGGGGCACGATGCTGAGCGAGAGCACCGCCTTGAGAAATTGCGTCATTATGCAAATCAAACGTTTACTAAAATCCTAAGCATTCTAATCTAAAAGCTTCGGTAAAAATTGAAAATATTGCAATCAAATGTGTGTTTTAGGTATAAAAAAAGATCAGCTTTTGCTGATCTTTTTAAAATTACTTTTCTAAGTATTGTAATTTGTCCGGCTTGCCATTCCATTCTTCACGGTCAGCAGGCTGTTCACCAATTTGCGTGATATTTGGCCATTTTTCTGCCAGTTCAGCATTCAGCTCGATAAATACTTCCTGACCTTCTGGTAGCTCATCTTCCGAGAAAATCGCATTGGCTGGACACTCAGGTTCACACAGTGCGCAGTCGATACATTCATCCGGGTTAATCACCAGGAAGTTTGGACCTTCATAGAAACAATCTACAGGGCATACTTCTACACAGTCTTGATATTTACATTTAATACAGTTTTCAGTGACAACAAATGTCATGGCGACAGCTACCTAAAAATATGGTTCTAATAACTAAGCTGTATTTTAGGCAAAAATGATGTGAACTAACAATTGCTTTTACTGATATTTGATATAGACAGTGCTACTAAATTTGATAAAAGTGCTATAAAACCATCAAAAAAACTTATAAATGAAAAAGACTCTCAAATGAGAGCCTTTCCATATATGAAATTCAAGTCTTGAATCAGGCGTTTAGCTGCTCTTTCAGGGCATACAATTGCTCTAGAGCCTGACGTGGGGTGAGATTATCGACATCCAGTTGGCGTAAGGCTTCGAGGGCCGGTGATGGTTTTTCAACTTCGACAATCCGTTCAATCACTTCAGTTTCTACCACCGGTTCACTGAATAAATCATGCTGGACCGATTTTTGTACCGACTGATGTGACTGCTTTTCCAGAATCTTCAGGCGATTTTGTGCTTCTTTAATCACATTGGCAGGAATACCAGCCAGTTTGGCCACCTGCAAACCATGACTCTGGCTGGCCGGACCCTGCTGGACTTTATGCAGTAAAATCAGGTTGCCATTGAGTTCTTTGGCCGTAACATGATAATTATCAATACCTGATTCTTTGCCCAGCTCGGTCAGCTCGAAATAATGCGTAGCGAACAGGCATAAGCATTTGATCCGTTTGGTTAAATCCAGCACACAGGCCCAGGCCAGGGACAGGCCATCATAGGTACTGGTGCCACGGCCGACTTCATCCATCAGCACCAGTGACTGATTGGTGGCATGATGCAGAATTTGCGAGGTTTCGGTCATTTCCACCATAAAGGTTGATTTACCGGTAGACAGGTCATCGGCCGAACCAATCCGGGTGAAAATCCGGTCAATCGGACCTAGCACCGCAGCTTGAGCCGGCACATAACTGCCACAATAGCCAAGCAGGGCAATTAGTGCGGTCTGGCGCATAAAGGTCGATTTACCGCCCATATTCGGCCCGGTAATAATTGCCATACGATGGTTAAAATCCAGTGTGGTGTCATTTGGGGTAAATGCGGTTTTGCTCAAGGCTTCCACCACTGGATGACGGCCGGCGACAATCTTGACTCCAATTTCCGGTGAGAATTCCGGACGGGTCCAGTTTTTCAGGCGGGCCTGATGGGCAAAGTTGGCCAGCACATCAATCTGGGCAATGGCGCTGCTCATCATCTGCAAATTGCCAATGTCCTGACGCAGCTCATCCAGCAGCATTTCAAACAGCATTTTCTCCCGTGCCAGCGCGCGTGATTCACTCGATAATACTTTGTCTTCAAAACTTTTCAGTTCTGGGGTGATATAACGCTCGGCATTTTTTAAGGTCTGACGGCGAATATAATGCTCCGGTGCCTGTTCGGCCTGAGCACGGGACAGTTCAATATAGTAGCCACTAACGCGGTTATAGCCAATTTTAAGCGTGTTGATGCCAGTACGTTCACGCTCCTGAATTTCCAGATCAATCAGGAACTGACCGGCATGATCACGGATTTGACGTAACTCATCCAGCTCGCTGTCAAAGCCTTCGGCAATGACATTACCATCACGCAGCAACACCGGTGGCTGTTCCACAATGGCCGCCATTAAACGCTGGTAAAGGCCCTGAAAATCGCCCAGTTCTTCATTCAGCTGTTGTAAATATTTGGATTGGCCGGCACTGACAATCGGCTGCACGGCATGACGTAAATACGGAATCTGGGCACAGGCCTGACGCAGCTGCACCAGATCACGTGGGCGCGCACTGCCTAAAGCGACCCGGCTCAGCACACGTTCAATATCACTAATTTCTTTCAGTACCAGACGAATTGGTGCATCGTGATAACCGGTTAAAATCGCTTCGGTCGCATCCAGCCTTGCATCCAGCAGTGCGGTATCACGTAGCGGTTGCATTAAGGTGCGGCTAAGTAGACGACCACCCATCGCGGTCTGGCAGTCATTAATCAGCTGAAACAGTGAGGTGCCGTGTTCAAATAAAGGTTCAATCAGTTCCAGATTACGCCGGGTCACCGGGTCTAGCGCAATAAAATCGCTACTTTGTTCCAGCTGAATCGAGCGGATATGCGGCAACGCCGTTCTTTGGGTTTCTTTGGCATAGTGAATCAAGGCGGCGGCGGCGGCTTTGGCCAAAGGCAAATGATCAATCCCAAAGCCAGATAGGGTAGCTACGCCTAGCTGGTCACACAGGGTTTTCTGGGCATTATTCAGGTTAAAATCGACATTTGGACGTTTGGTAACCGGGCAATCCAGCTGTTTTTTAACAGACTCGATGATATTCGGATCGACAATATCTTCATCGACCACAATTTCGCTTGGCATGAGACGCGACAGTTCAATCGCCAGCTGTTCCGGTTGATACTCCTGCTGCTGGACCTTGAAAATACCGGCACTTAAATCTAGCAGTGCAATCCCGATCTGGTTCTGCTGTAAACAGAGCGCGACCAGATTGGAAGATTGATAGCTGTTGAGCAGGGCATCGTCGGTGAGTGTGCCGGGGGTAATAATCCGTACTACGCCACGTTCCACCGGGCCTTTGCCAGTTACCTCGCCAATTTGCTCGCAGATCACCACGGTTTCGCCTTTTTTGACTAGTCGCGCCAGATAACCTTCGGCAGAATGATAGGGCACGCCGGCCATCGGAATTGGCTGGCCATTGGCCTTACCGCGATGGGTCAGGGTAATGCCTAACAGTTTGGCCGCCTTGTGCGCATCATCAAAAAATAATTCGTAGAAATCACCCATTCGATAAAACATTAAAGAATGTGGATGTTGCATCTTCACTTTTAAATATTGTTGCATCATCGGGGTATGCGAAGATAAGTCAGCCACAATTTCTTGCATGTTCATGTACATTCAGTTCCTTCAATTAACGCATGGGTGTTGGAATAGCTTTCACCGCGTGGATGTCATTTGGGTCAGCTGGAGCAGATAAAACATCGTGTTTAAATCCTGCACGTCGATGCTGTTGACGACCCAACAAGCGCTTCATCTTAACAAATTTAGCTAGGCGGAAAAAACCGATTCTGGAAAATCTGTGCTGAAACTGAGCAGCTTATGGCGGAGAAAATTAAGCGAGCAATACAGCTGATGAAGATTGCAGCAGAGAAGACCAGGAAATATGGAAAGCAGCGTTGCAGCAATGCGCTCGAAGCAGCAGGAGAGGCGCTCTATACTGGGGTAAATAACAACATGAAGATGAGCCCATGATGCCCAAGTTCTATTATCAGGCTTTGCCGGTACAGGTGTATTTTGGTGCGGGGGAAGCCAAGCGCACGCAGCACATTCTCAAGCAGGCCGGTTATCACAAGATTCTGCTGATTGCTACGCCCGGCCAGCAGAAGGCCGCTGAGCAGCTGGCCCGGCAACTTGGTGATTTGACCGTTACGGTTTATGCTCATGCGGTAATGCACGTGCCGGCAGAGGTGGCGCGGCAGGCGGTTCAGGCAGCCCAAGAGTTACAGGTGGATTGCTGTCTGGCGTTTGGCGGTGGTTCGGCTATTGGTTTAGCCAAAGCCATTGCACTGGACACCCATTTGCCGATTGTGGCAATTCCGACCACCTATGCGGGCAGTGAAATGACCCCGGTATATGGTATTACGGAAAATCAGCTGAAAACCACCGGCAAAGCTGCACAGGTGTTACCGAAAATCGTGATTTATGATCCAGCGCTTAACCTGAATCTGCCGGCAGAGATTTCTGCCTGTTCGGGCATGAATGCCATGGCGCATGCGGTGGAGGCTTTGTATGCAGAAAATAAAAATCCGGTGATTAGCCTGATGGCGCTGGAGGCGATTCGCTGTCTAGCCACCGCTTTACCGGAACTGGTACAGCATCCGAACGATATTCAACTGCGTGAACAGGTCCGCTATGGCGCGTGGCTGGCTGGGATTTGTCTGGGTTCGGTCGGTATGGCGATTCACCATAAAATCTGTCATAGCCTAGGGGGCACCTTTAACCTGCCTCATGCGCAAACCCACGCGATTATGCTGGCCTATTCGGTGCACTATAACCGCCATGCCGATGTACAGGCGATGGATCAACTGGCCGCTGCACTGGGTGTTGACAGTCGGGAGGAGCTGGGCCGTTTTATCTATCAATTAAACCAGCGCCTGCAGATTCCTCTGGCTTTAAAAGACTTAGGGTTACCGGAACACGCCCCGGCGGACATTGCCCGGATGATTTGTGATTCGCCGTATTATAATCCGCGTGAATATGACGATGATGAATTAAAGCAGCTGTTGCTGCAGGCTTATGCCGGTTTGCCTCCTGCCACACTTTAATACATAGCAATATGTAGCCATCTTCCAGAGATAAAAAAACCGAAGCGGTTGAAGGCTTCGGTTTTTTATTGGCAGGTTAAGGTTTATATAAACCCAGCTCCTGCAAGTGTAAGCGTAAAATCCGGCGCAGTTCCAACACTGCTTCTGGAGTTTCCTGAATCGAGTGGCCGCCGGTAATAATTTTTTCAGACTGGGCCTGTTTCAGATGCGCACTTTCATAGGCCACAATATCATCGGTGATGAGAGCAGGGTCGTTACTCTGACTGGTATTGCCCATAATACTATGATATTTCAGTCCTTTACGTGGCTGAATATCTTGAGTTAAGGCAATAAATTTGGACTGATGGCTTAAATCGCTCGGGCCATTTTGAATCAGGCCTTTATCCAGCTCATTGACCAGATCTTTCAGGCTCGGATCTTCATTTAACAATGAATCGGTGGCCGCATTTAAAAATGCCCCCGGTAAACGGATAATTTTACGCGCCACTTTGGTAAACCAGCGGTCGGCATATTCGGTACCGCGGTGCGGAGCGGCCAAGAAAATCGCCCGGTTAAAGTTAGGAATATCCTGCATAATCAGGCGCTGCTGAATCACGGGAATGCGGCGGTATTTGGCCAGTTGCCGGCCACTCATCATCGACAGGGCTTCTTTGGATACATCGGCATCACTGACCAGGAGTCGGGCAATAATCCCGCCCATACTGTGGCCGACCAGCACCGCATCTTTTTTTGCTGCGGCTTTAGGGTTGACCTGCTGGAAGGCTTGGGTCAGCAGGGCATGAATCTGGAAACGGCTTTCAATAATTGGCATATTGGTCGAATAAAACACCTGCCAGACCTGATAATGCTCGCGTAACACTGGATCACCCATAATATCGTTGGTTAAGCGAATCCAGGCTTCCGGACTACTGGCCAGACCATGCACCAAAACCAGCACTTTTTTATTCGGATTATATGGTTCCAGAAAATATAAATGCGGCATGGTCAGCTTGTCATCACGGTCAATCAGTGACAGATAAGCCGATTTCAGCAGATTATTTTCCGCCAGCCACAGTCCATAAGGCGCAGAAAAATTAGCCGCCAGCGGATAGTTTTTATTGGCAATGCGGGCCTGTTCATATTTATAGGGATCATAGGCGCGCAGGCGAAAATCCTTGTTCAGGATATCCTCTACATTGCCAAACTGCTGCGGTTCAGCCACCAGGGTTGCCGCCAGATAACGGGCCTGATGGATATTCGGATTCTGATTGTTTGGATAACGATGGCTTAAAGGATCAATAATATAACGGGCTTTCTCTGGCTGATCTGCGCGCTGCTCCGGCAGAATGACCAGAAATTCCGAGCCAAAACCATCACGACGGGTAATGGAACGTAAACCTGAAAAGTTCAGGTCATAGGTGGCTCTTAACTGCTCGATTTTTTGCTGTTTTAAGGTCGGAAAATAATTGAAGTCAATATGATAGGTGTTTTCACCGACCTGAATCTGGCTGGCCACCACATCCGGCTGATGGCGCAGGGTATAGCTGGACACCAGTTTGGCAATGGCCTGATTATAAAAGTCGCGGATTTGTACCTGACGGTTGTCAAAAATCCGGTCTTGTGGTGCCCGTTCGGTTTTGAACATATAGGCATAGCTATAACGGATACTTTTATCCAGCATAAACAGCTGCTGGTCGAGGCATTTTTGATAGTTCTGCTGCTGTAATTGCTGTTTTTCTTCAGACTGGTGTTTGCTTAAAATTCCGATTTTACAATTGGAAGAATCGGCCAGTTGCATGGCTTTGGCCAGATAAACTTCGCTGGCAGTGGACAGCAGCTGTTCATCCAGAATTTCCGGAATCTGCTTCAGTTCATCAATACACTGTTTCGGGTTTTCGGTACAGATTTGCGCTTCACGGCCAGTCATGGACAAGACATTGAGGCTGGCCTCGCTCAAGCGGTCACGAGATAAAATACTTTCCCGTTCGTTGGCAATGCTGACATTTAATGCTTGCTGTTTAACACTGACCGTTTGGCAGCCAACGAGAATGGAACTGCTGAGCGCGGTGGCCAGCATCATCTTATACGTCATAGTGGTCATGTGAATTCGCATCGTATTTTATAAGTTTTTTTTAATCATACTGAATTTCTTGGTTTTTTCAATTGACAAAAAAATAGGCCATATAACATGACCTATTTTTTCTTGCACCGGGCTTAAGCCTTCGGTGTCATGATTTGCCAGACATTCCAGCGGCCCTGTTTTTCAATTTCAGTAATTAAACGGTCTGCCACAGCTGCTTCTTGCGGATACTTGATCTTGTAGTTTTTCAAGGTCTGTACCGCATTTTTCTTTTGCTCTAAAGCAATGTAGTTGTTGGCAGCAGCCAGATAGGCTTCCTGTACGCCGGCTTTCATTGCTTTATCTAAATAAGAAATTGCTTCACGATGACCGCCACCTTCAGACAGGGCAAAACCAAACCAGAAATTGGCTTCGGCATCTTCCTTGTTAATTTTCAGGATGCGCTGCGCATAAGCCAGAGAACGGGTGGTATAAATTGAACCTAAGTCCAGGTTACGTGCCATTACGCTGGCTTTAAAGGCACGAATCAGCACATCAAAAGAGGCATTTTCCTGTACCGCCAGGCTGTCCAGTTGTTGGGTGACTTCTTTGAGTTTAGCTTCAAAACCGCGGCGTTCCTGACGGTCAGTAAAACGTGGTGGATAGTGACGTGCTTTACCTTCGACCATCTGTAAAAAGTCATCAATTTCGGTGATGTCAATTTCATTTTCACCGGCCAGCACCGCAAACTTCAAGCTGCGCTGGTTGTTGTTGATGGTCGGAATAATCAGACGGTTGGTGTCTAAAGTAATTTTTTTCGATGGATTATCCGGGGCAGTTACTTCCATTTTAGTCACTGGCTGGGCCGCAGCCTGTTGCAGGTTCAGTTCAAATGGAGGAGGTGCATCATAATTAAACGGATTTAAAGCATAAAATGGAGGGGTCAGATCAGGCTCGGTAAACACAATTGGTGCATTGGCTGGGTTTTGTTGTTTTGGTGCAGTGGAACAGGCTGAAACTAAAGTGGTCGCAATCAGAGCAAATGCCAAAGGCTTAAGCGTCATAATATTCATCCGTTAATTTATTTTAAAATGGCTGAGCATGTTCGTCAGTCTAAAAAATCTGTGACGAACATGCAAGAGAAGGCAAGAAGTTTGCTGTTACCGTGTTGTTAAGCTTTGGACTGGCTGCTTTGTGCTTCACATTCACGGCGCACATCTTCAATAATTTTTAATTCTTCAGCACTAAACGGCTGTTCGTTTTGCTGCTGCTTTTTAAAGCTTGGGTCGAGTAAAGACAGACGCTGACATAAGGTATTCATGCGTTTTTCATTGTGCTGAATACGGTCGAGCAAGACCCGCATACCGTCTAGAATCGGATCAGACTGATCCTGGGTAGCCGCATACGGCTGGAAACCGATGCTTTCGGCATAGTCACGGCGGCGTGCTTCGGCTTCATCTTTTGGCTGATCTTTGGTAATAAAACGTGCCGGATTGCCGACCGCAGTGGTATTGGCCGGTACCGCTTTGGTTACCACTGCATTGGAACCGACTTTGGCATTTTTACCCACGGTAAATGGCCCGAGAATTTTCGCGCCAGCACCGACAATTACCCCATCTTCTAAAGTCGGGTGACGTTTGCCTTTGTTCCAGGTGGTCCCCCCAAGGGTCACGCCATGATACAGGGTTACGTCATCGCCAATTTCGGCTGTTTCACCAATCACCACACCCATACCGTGGTCAATAAAAAAACGGCGACCAATTTTCGCGCCCGGATGAATTTCAATACCGGTGGCAAAGCGGCTAAATGAAGACAGCAGGCGCGCCGAACCCTTGCAGTCTTTGTTCCAGAGTTCATGTGCAACCCGATGCATGATCAGGGCATGAATGCCGGGATAGGTAGTTAAGACTTCCAAGGTATTGCGTGCAGCAGGATCGCGCGCAAAGACAGCTTGTATATCTTCTTTGAGCTGTTTAAGCATTATCTTGATCCTCGTCCTGTGTCGATGTTGTTGATGATTTTTTCCATGAACCGTTATTCAATGCCTGTACGCGACTAAAAATGCCACGTAATAAGTGATATTCCATACGATCTAATTGTATACGTCCAAAAAGCCGACGCAAGCGCAAAGGTAATAATCTTGGATTTTTCGGATCCATAAATTCAATCTCGGCCAGCATTTTTTCAATATGCGGATAGAACTGTTCCATCTGGGCATGGGTCACTAAAGGTTCATCCCATTCCATTTCGATACCATCAAGAACTTGCATGGTGGCTTTAGGGTCTGGCTGCTGTTCTACCCGGGCCATGGCTGCCATCCGCATTTCATAACAGATAATCTGAATGGCCTGGGCCACGTTTAACACGCCGTAATCGCTATTCACCGGAATGGTGACATGGTAATTGGCCAGGGCCAGTTCTTCATTGGTCAGACCACGATCTTCACGGCCAAAAATCACCGCAATTTCCTGATGCGATGCCGTGACGGCCTGCATGGCTTTTTCCGCAGCCGGGCGGACATCCAGCAGCGGCCAGGGAATGGTGCGGCTGCGCGCACTGGTACCAAACACCAGATGACAGTCCTGAATGGCCTGTTCCAGGGTGTCGACAATTTCAATCTGTTCAATCAGATCGGTGGCACCGGCCGCCAGTGCGTCAATATCCGGATGCGGATAGGTCTTCGGTGCGACCAGCACCAGTTTGGACAGGCCCATGGTTTTCATGGCGCGTAAGGCGCTGCCGATATTGGCGGGCAGAGTGGTATTGACCATGACAATACGCACATGGGAGAGATGTGCTGACAAGGCAGCATTGTCGACTTGACTCATACAAGGTCCAGAATAAAGAAAATTTTAAATTAAGAATATTGACCCATTTCGGCCTGATATAAATCGAGCGCATCATCCATGCTCATGTCCGCTGGAGGTGCCGGAACGTGGGCAGGCTTGGGCTCATGCGCCACCGCTTGGGCGGCTTTAGATTTCACCTGATATTCGATATGCAGAGCATCTTTACCAAAATAATCACGTAGCTTGATCAGCAGTTCATCCATTGGCGCGACTTTCCATTGCACGCCTAAATGCAGTTCAGCAGTGGCATAACCATAATCTACATACAGAATCACAGGAATATGCGTGCTCATATCAATATTGGTATACGGCATCAAAATCTGCTGTACATCACGACTCAGCGTTTTACTGTCATGTTCGGCAGATAGCGTAATCTTGATACTGTTAGCCCGTTTCTGACGGATTTCATTCAGGCTAAAGGCTTTGGTCAGACGCCCCATTGGACGGTCAAAACCTTCGCGCTCATAAATTTCGCCTTCAATCACCACCACTTTTTCAACCTGGATGATGTCTTTAAAGCGCTGGAAACGCTCGTGATTGGCTGATACTTCAATTCGTGCGGTGCCATCATCTAAGGTCACCACCACCCGGTTCGGGAAGTTGGCCACATCCAGCACCAGTCCGGCAAAGACTGTGGTGACCCCACGGCGGGTTGGACTCAGTTCATTAATGCGAGCCGGAATAAAGGATTTCAGCTCAGCCCGGTACACATCAATCGGGTGGCCGGTCAGGTACAGACCTAAGGTATCTTTTTCACCTTTTAAGCGGACTTCATCGGACCACGGTTTGACCGGTTTGGCCGGTTTGCGCTGTACTTCTTCGACTTCACCAAACAGGTCCATAATCCCGGTTTCACGGTTAGAACGGGCCTGTTCTGCGGCTTGCACCGCTTCTGGTAACTGCGCCATCAGGCTGGAACGTTCAATGCCTAAGCAGTCTAGCGCACCGGCACGAATCAGGGCCTCTAAGGTCCGTTTATTAATTTTTTTCAGGTCAATCCGGTGACAGAAATCAAATAGGTCTTTATATGGTCCTTGCTGGATACGCGAATCAATCACCGATTGCATGGCCTGTTCACCCACGCCTTTAATTGCGCCTAAACCATACACAATGGTTTTGTCATCGGTGGCATGGAAATGATACAGCGACATATTCACCGACGGTGGTAATACTTCCAGACCATTGTGGCGGCAGTCATCAATCAGGAACACCACGTTATCGGTGTTCTGCATTTCCGAGGACATGACGGCAGCCAGGAACTCAGCCGGGTAATGGGCTTTGAGCCAGGCGGTCTGGTAGGCCACTAACGCATAGGCAGCCGCGTGTGATTTGTTAAAACCATAGCCGGCGAACTTTTCCATATAGTCGAAAATATGGTTGGCGGTGGCTTCATCAATATCTTTTTGGGCCGCACCTTCAATAAAGATTTTACGCTGCTTGACCATTTCTTCGGGTTTTTTCTTACCCATGGCACGGCGCAGCAAGTCTGCACCACCAAGCGTATAGCCGGCACAGTACTGTGCGGCCTGCATCACCTGCTCCTGATACACCATAATCCCGTAAGTTGGCTCCAGTACGCCTTCGAGCAGCGGATGCAGGTATTCAAATTCACCGCCATGCATACGATGAATAAAGTCCGGAATCAGGTCCATTGGACCCGGACGATACAAAGATACGAAGGCAATAATTTCTTCAAACTTGCTTGGGCGTGCTTCTTTCAGCATCTTTTTCATGCCCACGGATTCAAACTGGAACACCGCGGTGGTATTGGCATTGGCAAAGACCAAATAGGCATCTTTGTCATCCAGCGGAATATGGGCAATATCCAGCGGGATCTCGGGTTTAACCCGTTTATTAATATTCTGCACCGCATCTTCAATTACAGTCAGGTTACGCAGCCCCAGGAAGTCGAACTTGACCAGACCAGCGGCTTCAACGTCATCTTTATCGTATTGGGCCACCCGGCCGGTGCCATCGGCATCGCACAGTACCGCAGAGAAGTCGGTAATTTTGGTCGGTGCAATGACCACACCACCGGCGTGTTTACCGGTATTTCGGGTAATGCCTTCGAGCTTTAATGCCATTTCCCAGATTTCAGAAGCATCGTCATAGTCCGGGTTACCCGGATTGGTGACAATATCTTTTAACTGCGGTTCAGCCGCCAGCGACTCTTCCAGACTCAGACCCAAAGGTTTGGTCGGAATCATTTTGGAAATACGGTCGGCCAGACCATAAGATTTACCCAAAACCCGGGCCACGTCACGAATCGCACCTTTAGCGGCCATGGTACCGAAGGTGGCAATCTGTGATACCGCATCACGGCCATAGGTACGGGCCACGTAGTCAATCACGCGGTCACGGCCGGCAATACAGAAGTCGACGTCAAAGTCGGGCATCGAGACACGTTCCGGGTTCAGGAAACGTTCGAACAGCAGTTCATAGCGCAGCGGATCCAGATCGGTAATTTTTAAACTGTACGCCACCAGCGAGCCGGCACCCGAACCACGACCCGGACCGACCGGCACGCCGTTATTCTTCGACCACTGAATGAAGTCCATCACGATCAGAAAGTAACCCGGGAATCCCATCGAGTTAATAATATTAATTTCGTATTCAATCCGCTCATCATACGGTTTGCGGATTTCAGGCCAGTCTTCATCGCGCTGCGCTACCGGATAAAGATGGTTCAGGCGCTCTTCCAGACCTTCCTTGGATAAATGCGCAAAGAAGGTTTCAATGGTATGGCCTTCCGGAATCGGGTAATCCGGCAGGAAGTATTTGCCCAGTTGCAGCGTCACATTACAGCGCTTGGCAATGTGATAGGTGTTTTCAATGGCAGACGGAATGTCGGCAAACAGCTCGGTCATTTCTGCAGCGGTTTTAAAATACTGCTCCGGGCTGTAGTTTTTTGGTCGGCGGCTATCGCTCAAAACATAACCATCGGCAATACAGACGCGCGCTTCATGCGCTTCAAAATCTTCACGGCTGATGAAGTGCACATCATTATGTGCCACCACGCCAATATTATATTTTTTCGCCAGCTGTACCGCTTCATAAATGAAGTCTTCTTCATTCGGGCGATTGGTGCGGGTCAGGGCCAGATAAACCCGGTTTCCAAACTTGGCAATCCATTCTTCAAGTAAAGGTTCGGCTTTTTGCGGGTTAGAGGTACAGAGCATTTTACCGACATCGGAGTGAATGCCGAGCAGGGCGATTAAATCGTCATGCTGCTCCAAGACCCAGTCTTTCTGTACGCAGGGAATATCCAGCTGCTGGCCTTCAATAAAACCGCGCGACACGATTTCGGTCAGATTACGCCAGCCATGATTGTTCATGGCCAGTAAGGTCATGCGATGTTCGGCATCATTCAGGCGGATTTCCGAACCCATGATCGGCTTGATGCCTTTGCCCAGACATTTGCCATAGAATTTGACGGCGGCATGCAGGTTGGACAGGTCGGTGATGGCCAGGGCAGGCATTTCTTCACTGGCTGCGGCTTTGACTAAATCAGGTATACGTACGATAGATTCTGTAATCGAAAATTCAGTATGAATACCAAGATGAACAAAGTGCATAAATCAGTCCCTGCAAAAACCACTGCACATTTTAGCACGGGATTTTGGCTTTCAGTTTGAAATTAAGGGGAAATGGCGAAGTTTTAGATATGTAAACCAACGTAGCGGATTGGTTTCTCATCACTTGAACAGTAATCTGCATGGGCTGAAAACCAGCGTTTTCGGGCTGCTATGAGGGTGATTAACAGCCAAAATAAAACCCTCCGTAGAGGGTGATTAATTTGAGAATGAGTAATCTGTCTCGTTCTGGATAGAGAGGTGAATCCTTATCTGAGTTTAGCCAGCCATTCACCCAGCATCTGCACAATTTGCACCAGAATCAGCAGTACAATGACGGTCAGAATCACCACGCTGGTATCAAAACGCTGGTAACCGTAAGAAATGGCCAGATCACCAATACCACCGGCACCGACGGCACCGGCCATTGCAGTTGCACCAATCAGGCTGATGGTGGCGGTGGTCAGGTTTAGAATCAGCGAGCTACGTGCTTCCGGCAAAATAAACTTGAAAATAATCTGCAGCGGTGTCGCACCCATGGCTTGTGCTGACTCAATAATCCCTTCATTCACTTCCAGCAATGAGGTTTCCACCAGACGGCCAATATATGGACCGACATAAATGGTCAGCGGGACAATGGCAGCCCAGGTGCCAATTGAGGTACCGACCAGAAACTTGGTTAAAGGAATAACGGCAATTAACAGGATAATAAATGGCAGGGAACGTAGCGCATTTACAATCGGGTTCAGGCCATGATAAATCGTGCGGTTTGGTAAAATACCGCCCGGACGGGTGGCGACCAGGGTAATCCCCTGAATAAAGCCCCAGATACAGCCAAACAGCATGGCAAAAAACACCATGTGGAAAGTTTCTTGTAAGGCTGTGACAAACTGGTCCATCGACAGGGCGCTTTTCCAGAACGGCGCGGTCAGGCTGGTGAGCCACTGGACAATTAAATCTCTCATCCTTGTACTCCTGCTTGTTCAACCTGAACCCCATTTTGTTCGAGGAACTGAAGTGCTTGCTGAATAATGGCCGGGTCCCCTAGCAACTGAATAAACATCTGCCCAATCACCGCGCCATTAATTTCAGTCATGTTGGCAAATAAAATATTCAGGCTTAAATCAAACTGTTTAATTACTGCCTGAATCACGGTTTCCTGCGCCGATTTCCCTAAAAATTTCAGGCAGTAAATACTGTGCTGATTCTGGTTTTCCAGATTGTTTAAAATATTCACCGGTAATTGCTGTTGCAGCACGGTTTGAATAAAATTCTTGGTGGTTGGATGCTGCGGCTGGCTAAAAATGTCCAGGGTAGAACCGGTTTCAATCACCTGACCATGTTCCATAACGGCCACATAATCACAGACTGATTCAATTACATCCATTTCATGGGTGACCATGACAATGGTAATGCCTTGTTCACGATTAATTTTTTTTAGCAGTTCCAGCACCGATTGCGTGGTTTGCGGATCCAGCGCACTGGTGGCTTCATCACAAAGTAAGATTTTAGGATGATTGGCCAGGGCACGGGCAATCCCGACCCGCTGTTTTTGACCGCCAGACAGCTCATCTGGATAGGCATCTTTTTTATGTTTCAGATCAATAAATTCGAGCAGTTCATTCAGGCGTTTTTCACGCTCTGCCGCCGACCAGCCGAGCAGTTTCATCGGCATTTCAATATTGGCCGCTACGGTTTTGGTTTGCAGCAGGTTAAAGTGCTGGAAAATCATGCCGATATTGGCACGTTCCTGACGCAGCGCCTTGGCACTTAAAGCGGTAAAGTCAGTGTTATTGATGATTACCTGACCTTCATTCGGGCGCTCCAGCAAATTAATCAGACGAATGAGGGTACTTTTTCCTGCACCACTATAACCAATAATTCCAAAGATACTGCCATCTGGAATTTGCAGATTGACCTGATCCAGCGCGCGAATGGTCTGGCCTTTAAGCTGATAATGTTTGGAAATATTCTTAAATTCGATCATAGCGTCAAGAAACTGTACAAAAATGAAAAACAGGCAAAGTACACTTTGCCTGTTTGTTAACTCAGCATTATATGCTTAATTGGTTTCAGTTAAATAGCTGACTGGTTTATTTACCGCAACTTTTGTGCCACCGAAGTTTTGATCTACATACTGTTTCACCGCTTCAGTGTGATAAAGCTCACCGACTTTTTTCAGGATCGGATCATCTTTACGTGCTTCTGCAACTGCCAATACGTTGACGTTCAGCTTGGTGCTCTGGTCGATTGGTTCGTAGAAGATTGAATCTTTCAGTACGTTTAAACCGCCTTCCATCGCTAGGGTATTGCCTAGCACAATGGCATCCACTTCATCTTTAACACGAACTGCAGTCGCCATTTGAATTGGCTTGATGACAATTGCTTTGGCATTTTCAGTAATGTCATTTGGAGTGCCCGTTGCAGGTGAGAAGCCTGCTTTCAGCTTGATCAGACCTGCAGATTGCAATAACAGCAGGGCACGCGCTTCATTGGCTGCATCATTCGGAATAGCAATGGTCGCGCCGTTCTGGAACTCTTCCACTTTTTTCACTTTGCTTGAGTAAATACCCATTGGCTCAAGATAGGTGGTCGAAACCGGCGCAATCTTCTGCTCATTGTTGGCATTGTAAGCCACCAGATAAGCATAAGACTGGAATGCGTTCACATCAATTTCATTGTTTGCCACAGCGGTGTTCATTGAAACGTAATCGGTGAAGTTCTTCACTTCCAGCTTGATACCCGCCGCTTCAGTTTCAGGCAAAGTCGCAATATAGCGCCAGATGTCAGCATCGGAACCGGTAGATGCCATGGTGACGGTTTGTACAGTTGCAGCATCAGTTTGTGCGGCGTCAGTTGCCGGCGTTTCCTGTTTTGCACAGCCAGCTAAACCAACAGAAAGACCTAGAACCAGGCCAAGGAACTTTTTCATGTGTCCATCCCAAATAAAGTGAAGCAGCCAAGCTGTTACTTTATTGATAATTTTAAGCGCCGGGATTTCACTTGAGCCGAAAGAGGCGAGATTCAAGTCCATCCAGTGCGCGAATTCGTTTAGGCTTTCAGCTATCTGCTGTATTTTTCAATTGACTTTAAAAGTGCTTAAAGCCATGTAATTGAAAACTTTATTTTTAGAAGATAGCGAAAAAATGGTCTACATCATAACAATAAATTGATATACAAAATAGTGTATAGAAACTAGACCTTTAGCCGTATTCTTTCATAAGTAAAGTTCATAAAATAAGAAAAGAATAAATAAATCAATTTACTATTTTGAATTGAAAGGGCTAAATCTATGAAAAAATCTTATAGATGTTTATATAAAAAATTATCCAATCTAAATCGTAAAAATAGATATAGCACAGATGGGGTAGGATGATAGATCTTTATAATGATTATTTCCTTCAATCCTATGACAGTTTTCATCCAAACTTGAGATTTTTAATGCGCTTGCAGATAGCTTTGGCGATCAATTTGATAGAGCACATGCATAAGTAAAGGATGATCTGCCGGCACCAGCGGATGCGCAAAGGTTTTGACTTTGCTTAAGCCAATTTTTTGCATGACTTTTTCCGAGGGCGTGTTGAGCACGGTAGTAAAGGAAACTACGTTGTCCAGCTGTAGCTCACGAAAAGCATAATCCAGTACGGCTTTTGAGCCTTCGGTGGCATAACCGTTGTGCCAGTATTGCTTGGCTAGTCGCCAGCCAATTTCAATACATGGGGCAAAATCATAGTGTTCTAGATGCTGATGTAAACCAATAAACCCGATAAATTCACCGCTACTTTTTAGTTCGACAGCAAACAGGCCCCAGCCGTGTGTGGCAATAAAATTCTGGATGCGTTGCATAAAAGCCAGACTTTGCTGCTCGGTCAAGGGATTGAGGAAATAACGCATGACTTCAGGGTCGGCACACATTTGGATAAATGGGGCAGCGTCGCTGTCTTGCCATTGGCGGAGGATCAGGCGAGGGGTTTGCAGGTGGATTTTCATGTTAAAACGATTAATAAGCTCTTGATGCATCATAAATGCATTTATCAAGAAAAGAATGATAATTTCCGTAATGAGATAAGACATGAAATCCCTTCTGCCTTTAGGGTGAGGGTTTTCACCTCTCCCTGACCCTCTCCTGAGAGGAGAGGGAAACCTTCGAAGCATAAAAAACCCCGCACTCAGCGGGGTTTTTTTACTTAATCAATCTAAGAGAGAATTAAGCATTTTCACGCGCAATCGCACGGTAACCAATATCTTTACGATATTGAACGCCGTCGAAGGTTACTTTTTGGCAAAGTTCTAAAGCTTTTGCTTGTGCTTCACCAATGGTGTTGCCTAGTGCAGTTACGCAAAGTACACGACCACCAGCAGTGACAATCTCACCATTTTCATTGGCTTTAGTACCGGCATGGAACACTTTGGCATCGGTCATTTCGGTGTTTAAACCAGAAATCACATCGCCATTGCTAGACGTTTCTGGGTAGCCTTTAGATGCTAAAACAATACCGACAGTCTTACGCTCATCCCATTCAGCTTCTGCTGGCAAGTTACCTGCAATACCAGCCTCAACCAGATCAACCAAAGATGATTTTAAACGCATCATGATCGGTTGAGTTTCAGGATCACCGAAACGACAGTTAAACTCGATTACCTTTGGTTGACCTTGTTCATCAATCATCAAGCCAGCGTACAAGAAACCGGTGTATACGTGACCATCTGCTTTCATACCGTCAACGGTTGGGCGCATTACTTCTTTCATCACGCGCTCAAATACGTCTGCAGTCACCACAGGCGCAGGAGAGTAGGCACCCATACCGCCTGTGTTTGGACCTTGGTCGCCTTCAAAAATACGTTTATGGTCTTGAGAAGTGGCCATTGGCAAGATGTTGTCGCCATCAATCATACAAATGAATGATGCTTCTTCACCTGCAAGGAATTCTTCGATGACTACGCGAGAACCGGCATCACCAAATTTGTTGCCTGCCAGCATGTCATCAATGGCTGCAAATGCTTCTTCGTTGGTCATCGCCACGATTACGCCTTTACCTGCAGCAAGACCATCCGCCTTGATCACAATCGGCGCACCATTTTTTTCAACAAAGGCTTTGGCTGCATCAACTTCAGTGAATACGTCATAGAATGCAGTTGGAATGTTGTGGCGTTTTAAGAAATGCTTGGCAAATGCTTTAGAGCCTTCAAGCTGCGCTGCAAACTGGGTTGGACCCCAGATTTTTAAACCTGCTTCACGGCAAGCATCCACCACACCATTGACCAGCGGTGCTTCAGGACCAACCACGATTAAATCTACCGCATTGTTTTTTGCAAAGTCGATAATCGCCGCATTGTCTAAAATGCTTAAATTGATGTTTTCACATTTAGCTTCGGTTGCTGTACCTGCGTTGCCTGGTGCAACAAAAACTTTAGCAACTTTTTCATCTTGTGCGATTTTCCATGCCAATGCATGTTCACGACCGCCATTACCCAAAACTAAAATGTTCATTTAAAAAATCCCTCAAAATTGAATCCCTCCCAACCTCCCTTTAAGAAAGGGAGGGGAATCGCGAAAAACACTGTTCTCTTACGCGAAAAGTCCCCCTTTTTACAAAGGGGGATTTAGGGGGATGATTAAATACGACTTCTAATTAATTTAGTTAATTAGTGACGGAAGTGACGCATGCCAGTGAACACCATGGCAATACCAGCTTCGTCAGCTGCTGCAATGGTTTCTTCATCACGCATAGAACCACCCGGCTGGATAATGCATTTGATCCCTGCTTTCGCAGCGTTATCAATACCATCACGGAACGGGAAGAATGCGTCAGATGCCATCACTGCACCTTCAACCACGAGGCCTGCATGTTCAGCTTTAATTGCTGCAATACGCGCAGAGTTTACACGGCTCATTTGGCCTGCGCCCACACCGATGGTTTGACGGTTTTTCGCATACACAATCGCGTTAGACTTCACGTATTTCGCCACTTTCCAGGCAAAGATCATGTCGTCAATTTCTTGCTCGGTTGGAGCACGTTTGGTCACCACTTTAAGATCATCTTTGGTGATCATGCCCAAGTCTTGGTCTTGCACCAGCAAACCACCGTTGACACGTTTGTAGTCCATTTGTGGCGCACGTTCGTCAATTGCTGGTAATTCGCCACAGACCAGTACACGTACGTTTTTCTTCGCGCCAGTCACGTCCAAAACACCTTCAGCAACGCTTGGTGCAATAATCACTTCAACGAATTGACGGTCAACAATGGCTTGTGCAGTTGCAACGTCTAATTCACGGTTGAATGCAATGATGCCACCGAATGCAGATTCAGGATCGGTTGCATAAGCCAAGTCGTAAGCCGCTTGAATGCCGTCTAAAGATACCGCAACACCACATGGGTTGGCGTGTTTTACGATCACACAAGCAGGTTTCGCGAATGATTTCACGCATTCAAGCGCAGCATCAGTGTCGGCGATGTTGTTATAAGAAAGTTCTTTACCTTGCAGCTGTTTAGCTGTTGAAACAGATGCTTCAGTTGCCGCTGGGTCTACATAGAATGCAGCCGATTGATGCGGGTTTTCACCGTAACGTAAATCTTGTGCTTTGTTCAATTGTGTATTGAACGTACGCGCAAATTTGTCTGCTTCGCCTTGTTCTTTACCTACGCGAGCGCCTAAGTAAGATGCGATCATGCCGTCGTATTGTGCAGTATGTTCAAATGCTTTCACTGCCAGGTCAAAACGGGTTGCGTATGACAGGCCACCTTCAGCTTTAAGCTCGGCAATAACAGTCGCATAGTCAGATGCGTTGACGACGATACCGACAGACGCATGGTTTTTCGCCGCAGCACGAACCATGGTTGGACCACCGATGTCGATGTTTTCAATCGCATCTGGCAGGGTGCAGTCAGGTTTTGCAACCGTTGCTGCAAATGGATAAAGGTTCACTACCACCAAATCGATTGCATCGATGTTGTGTTCTGCCATTACAGCTTCGTCTAGACCGCGACGAGCCAGAATGCCGCCATGAATTTTAGGATGTAAAGTTTTTACACGACCATCCATCATTTCTGGAAAACCGGTGTGCTCTGAAACTTCAACTACAGCGATATTGTTGTCTTTAAGCAACTTATATGTACCGCCTGTAGATAAAATTTCTACCCCAAGAGCCACTAGATTTTGTGCAAATTCAACAATTCCAGTTTTGTCAGAAACAGAGATTAAAGCGCGTTTAATAGTCATGATTTTCGTCACAGTTATCAAAAAACAGATTAAAACATTAGCAAAATGCGGTTAAAAAAAATGCCCACGAAAGCCGCGAGCATTTTATCATTTATTCACTCATTAAACCGTGAGCTTTTAACTTTTTACGTAAAGTACCACGGTTTAAGCCTAGAATCTCGGCAGCACGTGTCTGGTTACCACGTGTATATTCTAGAACTACAGATAAAAGAGGTTTCTCCATTTCTGCTAGCACCATGTCATACACCTGAGAAGGTTGCTCGCCTTGCAATTGAGCAAAGTAATGGCGAACTGCGCGATCAACGTGGATACGAAGAGCGACATCAGATTGTGCAGTAAAAATAGGAGATTTGCTATTCATGCGAATTAATCCGAAAAATCAGATATCACTTGGGTAAAGTGATATATAAATGTGGTCTATAAATAAATGAACCCCGTTTTAGATCCTAAAACGAGAGTTCTAAAACTGGAACATTTAGCTTGCCACAACTCACAGCGCTGGTCGAAAAATAAGCGTAACAATAGATTAATAATTGTTACAGACCAAAAATCGAAACGAAAAAACCTGCTCAATACGCGTTATTGAAAATAAGGCGCATTCTGCGAGTTTCTATTTGTTTTGAATTACTGAGGAGTATGCAGCACTAAGCTTACGTGGCGCGTATCATACCATTGTCTTAGAAAAAGTGAGCAAGAAAACTGCACTTTTTTTACATTTTTTTTTAATTTTTAAGGCTTGATAATTTCTAAATTATAGGTATCAAAGCTTTTTCGGGTCACTGGCAGCTGAATTTCAAACTTGAATGGGGTATTTTTTGGAATCCGCTCAATGCTGGCCAGACTTTTAATTAAATACTCTTTCGGTTCGAGTACATAGGACGCCACTTCTTCATTATCATCTTTTAAGGTGATTTTCAGTTTTGGCAATACCAAACTCTTGTCATGAAAATTGATCAGCTCGCCGGAGAACAAGGTATGTTCATGGTCATAGCGTTTCACCCGCACACGGTTAATTGAAATCAGGCTGTACTGCTTTTCAAAGGTTTCACAGTTAAACAGCTGGCAGACCCCGTTAAAAGCCACAGTCAGGGCAGGGCTGTTGTTCATGAATTTCGGGTTAAACCATAGAATCTGGAAAATCAGCAAACCGACCAGACTAAAATTGACAATACCCCACAGCGTGTAATAGCCCGCACCATGTTTCTTGCGTTCTTGCTGCAGTTCATTTTCAGACAGATTCATCGAAGGAATACTGGCAATCGGTTCGGTACTGAAATAATTCAGATTGTTTAAGTAGGTCTTTAAATCAATATTGGAATGTTCAACCTTACGGTCAAAAATATCCAGCAGATGGGTTTCATGTGTGTCGTCAAAAGCCAGACCATGATCGGCCAGAACCGGCGAACTGACCTGTCCATCAGTAAAACCGTTGTATTCGAGTTGGGTTGGCGCAGGCTTTGGCTGCACCAGATGCGAGAGTGCATTAAAGGTAGAGGCACATTTGGGACAGCAAACCATGCCCTGAGCCACTGTAAGCTGTGCAACAGAAACTTTATAGGTGGTTAAACACTCGGGGCACTTGGTCTGCTTTTCACTCATAAGATCTATAGAGGTTGATTAATGCGGCTGGCGCTTCCCGGAAATTCGGCACCAGTTTTCTTCACGTTTTTCGACCTCTAATATATCAAAAAATTCAGAATAAACACTAGAAACTTCAGCAACTTGCTCTTCGATTACACCTGCAAGTGCGAACTCTCCCTCAGATTTGGTTAAAGTTGCGAATTCAGGCGCAAGCATCATTAACGGGCCAGCCAGGATGTTGGCAACCAGTACATCGGCTTTCTGATCTTTTAAGGTTTCATTAAACTCTTCAGGCAGACCGACAAACAGACGATCCAGTACGCCATTCAATTCAGCATTTTGCTGGGTGGCTAAAACCGCCTGCGGGTCAATATCAGTGGCATAGACTTTTTTCGCACCTAAAAGTAGGGCAGCAACACCTAAAATGCCAGAACCGCAACCATAGTCGATGACGATTTTATCTTTAACATCGGTTTTACCTAACCATTGCAGGCACAGGAACGTTGAGGCATGGTTACCGGTACCAAAGGCCAGACCCGGATCCAGTTTAATATTCACCGCATCTGCTTCAGGGGGCTCTAGCCATTCCGGTACAATCCAGAATTTTTCAGCAATCTGGATTGGCTCGTAATAATCCATCCATGAGCGTTCCCAGACCTGATCTTCCAGGAATTCGCTACGCATTGGTGCATCTGGCAGTTGAGTGCGAATGAAAGTTTCCAGCGCAGCCACATCAATTTCTTCGTTTTCGTCCTGTGCATAAATACCGGTCACAATCACCTTGTTCCACAGCGGTGTTTCGCCTGGAAGTGGTTCAAGCAAGTCCTGATTTTCAGCATCATCCAGCGTTACACTCACGGCGCCAAGTGAGCTGAGTAATGTTTCAGTAAAGTCGACTTGAGCTTGATCAACAGTAATATGTATTTGTAACCACTTCACAGGAATAACCTAATTTGTTTTTTCAAAAGGATATTGTAGCGGAAGGCAATCGGTTTCGCCTACCAATGTACAAAATAAAAAGGATGTCAGTGCGACATCCTTGGGTGAAAAAGTGCTTAACTGTTTGCCACCACAGGCTTGGGTTCGGCAATCGGCACAAAGCGGTTTAATAACATGCCGAAGATGGCAGCGAAGATATACATGAAAATAGAATAGACTGCCGCCGGCATGGCCACGGTTGAACTGGCCATAACGGTTAAGGCAATGGTCATGGCAAGCGTGCTGTTATGAATCCCGATTTCAAAGGCACTGGCGCGGGCCTGGGCGCTATTAATCCCAAACAGGCGTGGGACGAAGTAACCAATCACCAGACTGGAAATACAGAACAGTGCGGTAGCCAGGCCAATATCACCAATATAATTCAGGATATTGTGTCGCTCCTGCACAATGGCCCCAATGATAATTAAAATCAGAAAGATCACTGCAAAAATCCGTAAGGGCTTGTTCAGTTTCTCGGTCAGTCGCGGGGCATAATGACGAATTAACATGCCAATAATCACCGGCACAATAATAATCCCGAATACCTGCAAGATTTTACTGAATTGCAGGCCAATGCTTTGGTCAGCCTGTAAAAAGTGGGCAATTGCGAAATTGACGATAATGGGTAAGGTCAGTGCTGCAATCACCGAGTTAATTGCGGTTAAGGTAATGTTGAGCGCCAGATCGCCCTTAAATAAATAACTGAACAGGTTGGCGGTACTGCCACCCGGCGAAGCAGCCAGCAGCATCATGCCGACGGCCAGTAACGGCGGTAGTGCCAGAATTTTACATAATAAAAAGGCAGTCCCGACCAGCAATACCAGCTGGCAAAATAGTGCGACCAGGACTGCTTTGGGGTGTTTGGTAACGCGTGCGAAATCTTTGGGCGTGAGTTCCAGCCCCAGCCCAACCATAATAATGGCCAGCGCCAAGGGCAGCATAACGGTAATAATGCCTGAATCCATATGACCTTCCTGTCAAATTTATCCTTGTGAGAAAAGACAGTTGCATCATGCAAAATATCTTTTACTGTTTATTCAAATTACTCTATGACTTTCTGTTTTACCGAATTTAACGGCATTCGTCTAGCCAGTAAATGTCCAAAGATCAAGGCAAACATATACATGAAGATGGTGTAAATGGCGGCAGGAATGGCAATCTGGGTGCTTTGTAGTACCGACAGTGCCAGGGTTAAAGACAGCGCGGTGTTATGAATACTCATAAAGAAACCGCAGGAGCGCGCCTGCTGTTCGGAAATGTCCATCAGCTGTGGCAGCACATAACCGGCCACCAGACTGACAAAAGCATACAGGGCGGTGGCCAGTCCAACCTGTTCCATATACTGCGCCAGCTGATAGCGCTCCTGAAAGAGCGCGAAAAAGAACAGGGCAAAAATAAAATATACCGACATGCGCCGAATCGGTTTACTCAGCCGTTTGGCCAGCTCTGGAAAAGACGAGCGAATGGCCATCCCTAAACAGACTGGTACTAAAATTAGCAGGAAGGTATAGGCAATCCGCTCAATCGGCATGCTGATTTCGGTCTGATCGGCCATGAAATAGCGCATGGCAATACTAATCACAAAAGGCAGGGTTAAAATGGCCATCACCGAATTGATGGCGACCACAACAATATTTAAAGCCACATCGCCTTTATAGACATAGCTGAACAGGGCAGAGGTAGAGCCGCTAGGGGTGGCCGACAGCAGCATTAACCCCACTGCCAGCAAAGGAGGCAGTTCTAAAAACAGGCAGAGAATAAATGCCAGTCCAACCAGCAAGACCTGCCGGGTAAACAAGGCAATAAAAATGACTTTCGGTTGCTGATTGACCCGAATAAAATCTTTAGGGCTGAGTAGCAAGCCCAAACCCATCATTAATACCGCCAAGGTTAGCGGTAGAAAGAAGGTAAAAATGCCGCTTTGCATGGCATCATCCTATTTAATTCTTATTTTCCCCAGTTTCAGTGTAATTGAGTTGAGTTTTAAATCAACCATAAAAATAATAAAAACAGCCATTTACTTGGTAATAAATGGCTGTTTTCTTGATTGAGTTCACATATTTTGGCTAGATGTGAATCGGGTTGGAGTTTACATTTGAGCAGGACGCGGCGGGGTAAATCCAAGGGCACATTTACCACGAACTTCTGCACCGGAAATGGTTGCCGTGGTTGCATTCATGTCTTGGCCACAGGTGGTATACAGTGCAGCTTCATCACCCTGAATATCGAGTTTTCTGTCTGCCGGGAAGAACTGTGGCTGGCAGGTACCGTTCCAGATAATGCCACGATAGGCAAAGCTGACCGCAGCACCTTGAGATTTGCCTTTACAGACATTCTGATAGCGCTGTGAATCGTACACTTTTTCAACTTTGTCATTTGCCTGTACAGCTGCAAATGGAGATAAACATAAACCGCAGAGGATGGATGAGAGGAGTATCTTCTTATTCATAATTCGTACCTGTGCTTGTTTGTAATGAGTACATGATTTAGGATAAAAAATAATCAAAATAAAACAACCTATATCTGGTTAATTTTTAATATGAAATGTTTTTATTTGCAGTATATCTGCAACGTTCATTTACATTGCCAGCCAATCAATCAGGTGAAAAACCACGAGAAAATCCAAATAAAATTGACTTAATCTGTCAACTTATACGCCGGCTTTTGCTATAATATTCTGTCATTTCTTTTTATCTCTCAATTTACCACTATGCATTATCCTAAAGTTTACGATGTCATTGTTATCGGCGGCGGTCACGCGGGTACGGAAGCGGCTTTGGCTGCGGCGCGTATGGGCCGACAAACCTTGCTCTTAACTCATAACATTGAGACTTTGGGGCAGATGAGCTGTAACCCGGCCATTGGTGGTATTGGTAAATCGCATCTGGTGCGTGAAATTGATGCCTTGGGCGGTGCGATGGCGCTGGCTGCCGATAAAGGCGGGATTCAATTCCGTATTCTGAACTCGCGTAAAGGTGCTGCAGTGCGTGCCACACGTGCGCAGGCTGATCGGGTTCGTTATAAAGCCGCGATTCGTGAAACGCTTGAGAACCAAGCAAACTTGGATATTTTCCAGCAAGCAGCAGATGACCTGATTGTTGAAGGCGATACTGTAAAAGGTGTGGTCACCCAAATGGGCATTCGCTTTGATGCCAAAACGGTAGTATTGACTGCCGGGACCTTCCTGGGTGGTGTGATTCACGTCGGTCTGGAAAAATCCAGCGGTGGTCGTGCCGGTGATCCGCCCTCTATTTCTCTGGCACACCGTTTACGTGAATTGCAGCTGCCGGTGGGCCGTTTAAAAACCGGGACTCCACCGCGTATTGATGCACGTTCAGTTGATTTTTCGGTGATGACGCCGCAGCCGGGTGATTTCCCGTCTCCAGTGATGTCATTTATGGGCGATGCGTCGATGCATCCTGAACAGGTTAACTGCTATATCACCCATACCAATGAAAAAACCCATGACATTATTCGTGGTGGTTTGGATCGTTCGCCAATGTATACCGGCGTGATTGAAGGGGTAGGTCCACGTTACTGTCCTTCGATTGAAGATAAAATTCACCGTTTTGCCGACAAAGATTCGCACCAAGTGTTCTTGGAGCCTGAAGGCTTAGATACCCACGAGCTGTATCCAAACGGTATTTCAACTTCACTGCCTTTTGATGTGCAGTTTGAATTGGTACGCTCAATCCGTGGTATGGAAAATGCCCATATTCTGCGTCCGGGTTATGCGATTGAATATGATTACTTTAACCCACAAGCGTTGAAATTCACTTTGGAAACCAAAGCGATTAATAACCTGTACTTTGCCGGTCAAATCAACGGTACCACCGGTTATGAAGAAGCTGGTGCGCAAGGTCTGCTTGCAGGTTTGAACGCTGCACGCCGTGCCTGGGATCAGGAACAGTGGACGCCAAAACGTGATGAAGCGTATATGGGCGTACTGGTTGACGACCTGATTACCTTGGGAACCAAAGAACCGTACCGGATGTTCACTTCACGTGCCGAATACCGTTTAATGCTGCGTGAAGATAACGCAGATCAGCGTTTAACCGCGATTGGCCGTGAACTGGGTCTGGTCGATGATGCGCGCTGGAATGCTTACTGTGAAAAAATGGATGCAGTTGAGCGTGAAAAAGGCCGTTTACAGCACTTGTGGGCTGCGCCAAATAACCCGATGGGTAAAAAATTCGTTGAAATGACCGGTGCTGATCTGTCCAAAGAATGTTCTGCAATTGACCTGCTGAAACGTCCAAACATCACTTTTGCGCAAATTGCCGAACTGACTGGCTCGGAAGTGTCGCAGCAAGTCGGTGACCAGATTGAAATTGCGGTAAAATACGAAGGGTATATCAACCGTCAGCATGAAGATGTGGCGCAGATGAAACGTCTGGAAGAAACCAAAATCCCGGCTGATTTTGATTATGACGGCGTATCCGGTCTGTCGCGTGAAATCACCATGAAGCTGAAACAGGTATTGCCGGAAACTCTGGCGCAGGCCAGCCGTATTCCAGGCGTGACTCCTGCGGCAGTTCAATTGGTGATGATCACCATTCGTAAAAATGCCCAAGCCCGTAAATCTGCTTAAAAGATCCTAATTTGTGAAAAAGCCCGCGGTTGAGATCGCGGGCTTTTTTATGTGCTGAATAAATAAAGTGGAAATTGAGTTTAAGAAAAAAACAGATTTAAGCTGCAGATCTTATGATTTCACAGATGATGTTGGAAGCGTTACAGTCATCTTATCCAAACAGAGAGGAGTGCACGATGACCTTAAAAAACCATTCGTTATAATACGGCTGAATTGGCATGCTAACAGTAATCGCATCCTGTTCAACTTCCCTAAAAATCAGCAGCGATAACAAAAAAATTGAAAAGAAAATAAGTAAATGTTAGGTCCCGAACTTGGGACCTTTTTTATTCATTGATTTGATGCACAGCGTCAGACACTTCTGCCGGCTCAATCTGTACCAGTTTTTTGCCAAAACTGCGCAGCCACCACACCAGTTGCGAGGTAAACGGCACATTGGAAATGACCTGATACAAGCCATTGTCCAGCTGGATAATCTGCTGGTCTTTGCTTAAACGGGTTTCTTCAAAATAATGTGCATCGGCTTCTGACATGGTCAGTTTCAACTCGATATTTTCAGTCGGCTTGCTGTAATCGACTCTAAAGCCCAGCGCGCCGGATTCAATATAGGCATCAATATCAAAATTAACCGGATGCAGGGCGCGGGAATTTAATACCTCCGCCGATTTAAAGCGATGCAGGGCAAAGGTCTGAATATCGGTTTTGTCGTGTCGGGTGCAAATCAGATAAATCACTGCACCTTTTTGTACCAGCGCCAGCGGATTCAGAATATAGGTCTTTTCTTCCGAAGCGGTGGTACGTGGATGGTAAACACATTCCAGCTGTTTATCCTGCAATAAGCCTTCATAAATGGCCTGTTGTGCGCTTTTATCGACCACTGGCGGAATCAGCGGCTGAATGGCCGGCACAATCCGCACCCGGTTAATCCACTGGCGGACATTGTTCTGGGTCGACAGGCTGCGCCGTGCCAGATCAAACCACGGAGTCATTTCCTCAATCAGGCTAGGTGGTAACAGATGTTTGAGATGTTCTTCCACCATCATAAAGGTGACTGCCTGTGAGCTGGTCATGTGCGGCAGGCTTTGTAGCGGTGCATCGGAGCGCCAGCGCCAGCCTTGCGGGACGGTGCCATTATTTTCAATCGGGAAGCGCTGCGAAATCTGGTTTAAATCACGCTGGATGGTACGTAGGCTGATATCAATGCCTTCACGTTGCAGAATTTCCTGTAATTCACGGGTGCCCATCCATTTTCCGGTAGAAAGGCGGGACAGGATTTGCCACTGGCGATAGAGGCTATTGGACGTTTCTTTTTCTTGTGTCGACATATTGGAATCAGCGCTGAGATAAATATTGGAGAGTACATGGCTATAGTCCACACAATAAGAAATGTCATGCTTTTTGGCAAGTGGCAGGCACGAGGTCTGGCGATAAATTGATACAAGATGAAGCAAAATAAGATTTGTTTTATCTGTACAGATCGGCGATAAAGAAAGAGTGAATGCTAAGTCACAATTATTGGCACTGGAATTGCTTATATAAAATTAGAAAGGATAACAATGATGAGGTTTGTATGCTGAAAGAAAATCAAGATACAAATTCAATAGATACAATAACATCAGACCATCTTTTAGAGCGGGTGCAGGTCTCGGTGACCGATATTTCGCTGCCGCAGCAAAAATCATCTGTATTATTCGAACAATTGAAATCTGAATTTTTTAATGAATTGTCGGGCGAACAGAGCCTTGCCGATAGTGCCGCGCAGAAAATCGAACAATGGCTGACCCAGCACAGTTTAGAAGAACTGACAGCACTGAATGATGCCGCCAAAGCACATTTTCTGTATCAGGGAATTACCTTTACCGTGTATGGCGATCAGGAAGGCATCGAGCGCACCATTCCTTTTGATATTATTCCGCGGGTTATGGCCCGGCAGCAATGGAATACAGTGGCCTTGGGCTGTGCCCAGCGTACCCGGGCGCTAAATCTGTTTTTACATGATATTTATCATCAACAGGATATTCTAAAAGCCGGTATCGTACCGGAACTGCAGGTGCTGACCCACGAAGCCTATCAGCCACATATGCTTGGTCATGGTCTGAAGGGTAAGGTCTATAGTCAGATTAGTGGCATTGACATTATTCGTGATCAGCACGGTGAATTTTTTGTGCTGGAAGACAATTTAAGAACGCCATCGGGTGTGTCTTATATGCTGGAAAGCCGTAAGATTAGCCAGAAACTGATTCCCCGGCTGTATCAGCAGAATAATATTCAGGGCATCGAGCATTATCCGCAGCTTTTAAAAGAAATTCTGGCCGAAAATGCCTATGTCGATTAGCCTTTTATTGTGGTGCTGACCCCGGGGCGCTATAACAGTGCCTATTATGAACATGCATTTTTAGCCCGTGAGATGGGTGTACCTTTGGTAACATCGAGTGACCTGTTTGTATTAAATGATAAGGTTTATGTGAAAACGGTGCGGGGCAAACAGCAGGTTGATGTAATTTATCGCAGGGTAGATGATGCATTTTTAGACCCGCTCTGTTTCAGACCGGACAGCACCTTGGGTGTACCGGGCCTGATGTCGGCCTATTTACAGCATCACGTCGTCATCGCCAATGCGCCGGGTACCGGGGTGGCCGATGACAAATCCATTTATCCTTATGTCGATAAAATGATTCATTTCTATTTGGGTGAACAACCAATCTTAAATAATGTCCCGACCTATCAATGCCGCGAAGCAGATGATCTGGCCTATGTGCTGGAACATCTGGAACAGTTGGTAGTGAAAGAAGCACAAGGTTCAGGTGGATATGGCATGCTGATTGGTCCTCAAGCCTCCGAGGAGCAACTGGCCGAGTTTAAAATGAAAATTCTGGCCGCACCGCAAGCCTACATTGCCCAGCCGACCCTGAATCTGTCGGTGAGTCCGACCTTAACCGAACAGGGCATTGCCGAACGGCATATTGATTTACGTCCTTTTGTGCTCAGCTCGCCTTATCGTACTGAAATTGTTCCCGGTGGCTTAACCCGTGTGGCCATGCAGGCCGGTTCGCTGGTGGTCAATTCATCTCAAGGTGGTGGCATTAAAGATACCTGGGTGGTTGATCCCTTACATTCATAACAACTCCCAAGGAGAATCATGTGATTTTACTGAGTCGTAATGCACAGCAGATTTTCTGGTTGGGTCGTTATTTGACCCGCATCCAGTATTTATGCAGTCAGTTTCCATTTAAATATAATGATGATGCCTTGCAGTATGCACACGCCTTCTGTTTGCCAGCCTTTGATGCGGCATCTTTAAATGAGCTGATTCTAAATCCGGAACAGCCCGCCTCTTTTCATCAGCAGTTTCAGTATGCCAAAGATAATATTCAGGATTTACGCGGGGTCTTGTCGGCACATGCCTATGCCGAATTAAACCAGTACATTAAAAATGCCAAAGAAAATCCAGCTTATATCTGTGATGTAGTTGGAGATTGTCATGAAGTCTTAGAAGCTGAAGCATCTGATATTTTCCTGTTCTTTAAACTGGGGCAGCATCTCGAGCAACTGGACCGGCAATTGCGCTTAAAGCAGGATATTCAGGGCACGGTCTATTATATTGAAGTGGTGGTAGGGTTATTGACCCAAGCCGGCTGGGATTCTTTATCCGAAATCTGGATGAAGCTGAAGCAGCAACCCGACAGCATGCATTTTTACCAGTTTAGTGACCATATTCAGCAACTGTTCGAGGCCGATGCATGAGGCTCATGATTAATCACCAGACCCATTATCATTATTCGGCACCGGCCTGTAACAGCATTCAATATATTAAAATGACCCCACCGAACAATGCTCATCAACAGGTTCATCATTGGGCGATTAGTGTGCCAGGGGAATCCGAGATTAAACAGGATGCTTTTCAGAATATCTGGATGACCAGCACCCAGCGCTTTAGCTATCAAAGTCTGAGTATTATGGCGCAGGGCATTGTCGAGTTGCGTCCGCAGATGCGATGGGGCCTGCAAGATCAGCTGAATCCCTATCTATTTTTACAACCAACAGCCAGCACGCTGTGCAGCCCTGAAATGCAGTGTTTTGCACGGCAGTATGTGTTGCAGGTGAATCGTGACAACCTGATCCGTTTGTCAGAAGCGATTTTAAGCCATATGCCATACCGTCCGGCCCAAACTTCGGTGCAGACCACCGCCATTGAAGCCTTTCAGGCCAAACAGGGCGTCTGTCAGGACCATGCCCATGTGCTGATTGCCATGTGTAAATCTTTAGGCATCCCGGCACGTTATGTTTCCGGTTATTTATATAGCAGCAACAGTTCACATCTTGCCAGCCATGCCTGGGTAGAGGTATTTTTAGAACAGCACTGGTACTGTTTTGATGTCAGCAATCTGGCTTTTCAGCCAGACTCGCATGTCTATCTGGCCGTCGGGCGGGATTATTGGGATGTGGCGCCGGTCCGTGGCGTAAGAGAAAAAGGCGGCATCGAGCACATGCAGACCATGGTGCAGGTTCTGGCCTGCTAAGTAATGGATGACAATTAAAAGGATAATGCTATGACGTATTGCTGTGCGCTGCGTTTAAAAGATGGTCTGGTGTTTATTAGTGATTCGCGTACCAATGCCGGGGTCGATCACATTTCGGTATTTCGCAAGCTGTATACCTTTGGCGTGGAAGGCGAGCGCCTGATTACCATTCAGACCTCGGGCAACCTAGCGACCACACAGGCAGTCATCGGTCATTTAAAAAATCATCTGACTTTAAACCAGGAACCGCATTTATATAGTGTCAAAACCATGTTTGAAGTGGCAGAATTGGTGGGTTGTTTGCTGAAAAAAGTCATTCAGGATGTTACCGACGATAAAGACGAGCAGCATAATTATTATTGCAATTTGCTGGTGGGCGGGCAGATTAAAGGCGAGCCGATGCAGCTGTATCATATTTATCCGCAAGGCAATTTTATTTGCGCCACGCGTGATACGCCGTTTTTCCAGATTGGAGAAAGCAAATATGGCAAACCAATTCTTGACCGGGCCTTACGCTATGATATGTCGCTGGAAGATGCCTTACGCTGCGGCCTGATTTCTTTTGATTCCACTTTACGTTCCAATGTGTCCGTGGGTATGCCGCTGGACTGTATGATTTATCATAAAGACAGCCTGCATATTCCTTTGGGCAAACGTATTTACGAAGAAGACCCGTACTTTGAATATATCAGCAAGCAGTGGTCCGATACCTTAAGACGCGGGTTGCAGGAATTGCCGGTGCCAACCGAAGATTATTTGACTTAAAAGCTCAGTCCCTTTATTTTAATCAAGTTTTCCTTGAATGATAAATCCTTAAGAAAATCAAAAAATATTCGTACAGATCATGATAAGGACTTGAATATGTTTCAGCTTTGCTATGCCAGCCAGAGTACCTCGACGGCTGAAAATTTACTGCAAGATTTACGCAATATTCTGATCGAAGCGCGCAATGCTAATACCCAGCATCAGGTATCGGGTGTGCTGTGCTATGCAGAGGGTTATTTTTTTCAATGTCTGCAAGGTGATGAACAGGCCGTTCAGGAAATTTTTGCCGGGATTGTTGGTGATCCGCGTCATCAGAATATCCAAATTTTTACCGAGAATCATGTTGCCCAGCAGCGTTTTCAGGATTGGGCCATGAAATATGTGATGCGTAATAGCGAGATCAAAGCCTATTTTCAGCAACTCGGTCATGCGCAATTTTTACCGCATCAATTAAATGCCACACAGGTTGATGGATTGCTTCAGGTGCTATATGAGGCGCTAAATCATTCGGTGGTAGATGAGGTGGCTTAAATCTGCTGCCTGCGTTATAAAAAGAATAAAAAAAGAACCTCCATTGAGATTCTTTTGTTAATCGAGCAGATTAAATAACTTTACGGTCCGGACGCTGGGTTAAGCGGCACAACAGCTCATAACCAATGGTGCCATTGGCTGCTGCGACATCATCCACTAATCGTTGCTTGCCCCAAAGCTCGACTTCCGTGCCTAACTGAACATCCAATCCAGTTACATCAATAGCAATCATATCCATGGCAACACGACCGACTACAGCTGCTTTTTGGCCTTTAATGGCGACAAAATTCTGCGCAAAGAAGGCACGTGGATAGCCATCACCGTAGCCAATGGACACAATAGCCAGTTGCATAGCTTTATCGGCAGTAAAGGTCGAGCCATAACCAACCTGTTCACCGGCCTGAATCTCATTTAAGGCAATAATTTCTGCGCTAAAGGTCATCACCGGTTTTAAATCTAGTGCATAAATATCTCGGTCTGCAAACGGAGTTGCGCCATAAAGCATGATACCGGGACGGACAAAATCAAAATGCAGTTCCGGATATTTATAGATGGCAGCAGAATTACAGCACGAAGCTAAAATCGGTGCGCAGTCGTTTTTTACTTCCAGAAACTGACGGATCTGTTCATCATTCAGTGGATGATCGGCATCTGCATTGGCGAAGTGCATCGCCAGAACACAGGTAAAGCCGGCCGATTTTAATTGCTGAATGACCTCTTTAATCACCTCAAGTTTAAAGCCCAGACGGTTCATGCCGCTGTTGAGCTTAACCCAGACTTTCAGATTTTTAGAGATATAGGCATCTTTGTGCGCAATGAGCCATGTAACCTGTTCAGGCTGATGCACCACAATCTCGATATTCCGTTCAATGACAATTGGCATTTCATCTTTAGTGAACACGCCTTCAATCAGGGTGATGGGTTGCTGGAACCCCAGTTCACGAATTTCCAGTGCTTCTTGTAAACAGGCGACACCAAAGGCATCGCTGTCTTGTAAGGCTGCTAAGCAGTCTTTAACGCCATGTCCATAAGCATTGGCTTTGACCATACTGACAATTTTGGCAGTTGGGGCAAGTTGTCTGACACGGTTTAAATTATATTGAAGCGCAGCGCGATCAATATAAACTGTAGCTTGGCGCACCCTTATTTACTCCTACAGGGTCATGGAAAGGCAATGATGGCTGAATTATTCATCATCATCGTACTGAGCATAAAACTCAGGGGAAAGGTTACTAAAGCGGGTGTATTGGCCTTCAAACGCCAGACGCACGGTGCCAATCGGGCCGTTACGCTGTTTACCAATAATAATTTCGGCAGTACCGGCTTCTTTAGATTCCTTGTTATAGACCTCATCACGGTAAATGAACATGATTAAGTCGGCATCCTGCTCAATCGCACCCGATTCACGAAGGTCGGACATTACTGGGCGTTTGTTGGGACGGTTTTCCAGCGAGCGGTTGAGCTGGGAGAGGGCAATGACCGGACACTGCATTTCTTTGGCTAAGGCTTTCAAGCTACGCGAAATTTCTGAAATCTCGCCGACACGGTTATCGCCCATGCCGGGTACTTTCATCAGCTGCAAATAGTCGACCATGATACAGCCGAGTTTGCCGCCGTGCTGTTTGGCAATCCGGCGCGCACGCGAACGTACTTCGGTTGGAGGGAGCGCTGATGAGTCATCAATGTATAAATGCTTTTCTTGTAGCTGTAAAATGGTGCCGGTGACTTTGGACCATTCATCGCCGCTGAGTTTGCCGGAACGTAAATTCCCCTGATGCACTTTGCCATACGAGGAAATCAGACGCATGGCAATTGAATCGGCTGGCATTTCCATGGAGTAAACCAGCGCCGGCAGGTCGTTATTGAACAGTACACTTTCAACCAGGTTCATGGCAAAGGTGGTTTTACCCATTGACGGACGGGCCGCAACAATAATCAGGTCGCCAGCTTGCATCCCCGAAGTTTTATTGTCCAGCTCGACAAAGCCGGTGGTCAGACCGGTAATGTTGCCATCCATTTGCGACAGCTCATTTAACTTGTCGAAGACATCGGCCACGACGGTATTAATGGCTTTCGGACCGGCATTTTTCTTGTTGTTATTGTGCTGCTCGGCAATCTGGAAAATATTGGTTTCAGCGAGGTCTAGAATTTCACTGACAGTGCGGCCTTTGGTGTCATAGGCATTTTGCAGAATTTCCGAGCTGACTTTAATCATGTTTCTTAAGGTCGAAAACTCTTTAATTTTAGCCGCATAAGTTTCCAGGTTATAGAAACTCGATGGTGAATCGGCCATCAGCTGCATGAGATATTCTTCACCACCAATGGCATCAAGCAGATTGTGCTTGATCAGCCAGTCATTGACCAGAACGGCATCATAAGGGGAGTTTTCTTTGGCCAGGGTATCAATGGCACGGTAAATATATTTGTGTCGCGTGGCGTAGAAATCGGATTCCTGTAATACATCTCCGACCTGTTCCAGTGATTCGGCCACGGTCATGAGGGCAGCCAGAACGGCCTGCTCAATGGCCAGGTTATGCGGCGGGGTGCGAAACTCTTTGAGTGCACCGGAATCGTTGCTGGAACTCTCTGTTTTGACTGGAGTTGGTTTGGTGTTGGCCAGCGCCTGTGACATATAATTCCCTGATTTTAATACGATGAATACCAAATAAAACCGGTGGTCTTATAGCATGAATTCAATAAACGGTGTAACCACAAATCATACGCGCTCTGGCAAAAAAAGCGAGCAGATTTTAAGAACGGATAGCTTACAAAAAGGTGAGGAGATTTTTACAGAAATAAAAAAAGAGCATGCCAAGGCATGCCCTTTTTTCTTGCGAGAAATTACTCAGATACGATAGTAACGAGAACTTCAGCAACAACATCATGGTGCAATTGGATTGCGATGTTGAATTCACCAGTGTGACGAAGCGCACCGTTTGGTAAACGAACTTCTGAACGGTCTACTTCTAAACCAGCGTTCGTTAACGCGTCAGCGATGTCACGAGTACCGATTGAACCGAATAATTTACCTTCGTCACCCGCTTTCGCAGTGATTACGATATTTACTTCGTTCAGTTGGTCAGCACGTGCTTGAGCAGCAGCCAATACTTCAGCTTCTTGCTTCTCAAGTTCAGCACGACGAGCTTCAAAAGCAGCAGTGTTTGCTTCAGTCGCAGCAACTGCTTTACCTTGAGGGATAAGGAAGTTACGGCCGTAACCAGCTTTAACTGATACTTTATCGCCTAATTTACCAAGGTTTTTAATGCGTTGTAATAAGATAATATCCACAGCTCAACCTCACTTATGATTGTCAGTGTAAGGGATCAACGCTAAGTAGCGAGCTTGTTTGATCGCAAGCGCTAATTGACGTTGGTAACGAGCTTTAGTACCTGTAATACGGCTAGGAACGATCTTGCCGTTTTCAGTGATGTACTGTTTTAAAGTATCGATATCTTTGTAGTCGATGTACGTAACGTTCTCAGCTGTAAAGCGGCAGAACTTGCGACGACGGTAAAAACGTGCCATTGATGTTCTCCTTATGCTTCAGCAGAGTCTTGGTTAACTTGTTGTGCTTCTTCACGTTGAGCTTTACGCGCACGTTTTTCTTCAGCACTCTTAGCCAGTAAAGACTCTTCAGTGATAGCGTTTTCACGACGGATGATTAAGCTACGAAGGATCGCGTCGTTATAACGGAACAATTCTTCAAGCTCATCAAGAGTCGTTTGACCACATTCAACGTTCATTAAAATGTAGTGCGCTTTGTGAATTTTGTTAATTGGGTAAGCCAATTGACGACGGCCCCAATCTTCTAAACGGTGAATTTGACCTTCAGCTTCTTTGATGTGAGTCAGGTAACGTTCTACCATACCCACAACTTGATCGCTTTGGTCTGGGTGTACCAAAAGTACGATTTCGTAGTGACGCATTGTCAGCTCCTTACGGTTTATGCAGCCCCTGACCAAATAGCCAGAAGCAAGGAGTCACAACCAGGGTTGTGTCGCAAAATTGCGAAGCGTGAATTTTAGTGCTTTTGCTAACGAAATACAAGCCATTGAACAAAGAGCTTGATCACTTATTTCAACAAAAGAGTGAGATGGGAAATTTTAGAAATAAACTTACCCATAGAAAGTAAGTATCTATAAATCAGAAAAAAGAGATCGAAGAAAAGAAAACCGGAAGCAGAAGGGGAGTCCCATCTTAAAAGATAGAGAGGGCTCTATCTTTTAAAAGAGGATGATTGAATTTGCAGGAGCTTGCGCAGTAATGCTGAAGCTTAAACTGATCACGGTAATTAAAATTACAGAGAACAGGAAAAAGCGCTTTGCCCACAGCTGATCATTTTCTGCTTTAAAGCCGAGGATGGCAATGTACAGCCAGTAAATACACAGGGCATTTAAAATGAGCAAATATAACCAGTTGGCATATCCAAATACAAATAAGGCATTCATGACCACCGTAAACAGAATCACATAAATTAGCGACTCTACTTTGGTGCGATACACAGAACGCGCCACAGGTAAAATAGGAATACCTGCATTTTTGTAGTCATCGAATCGGTAAATGGCAATGGCCCAGGAATGCGGCATTTGCCACAGTGCATAGCCCAGAAAAATAAGCAGGGCAGCCAGGTCAAACTGGTTTGCAACCGCAGTATAACCAATGACTGGTGGACTTGCGCCCGAAATACTACCAATAATGGTCTGATGAATGGTGGTGCGTTTGGTCCATAAGCTATAAAAGCCGACATAAACTACAAAACCAATCACGGCAAAAAGGAAAGCGTACGCATTTACCCCAAACCATAAAATACTAAAACCCAGTACACCCAGTACTAAAGCAAACGCTAAAGCAACCGGAACTGAAATGGTTTTTTTTACCATCGCACGATTTTGTGTACGTTGCATTTTTTGGTCGATGTCTTGGTCAATTACGTTATTAACCACACATCCAGATGCCACTACCAGGGTAGTGCCCAGAAGGGTAAGAAGCAGGAGAAGGAAATCTACAGAACCTTGAGTGGCTACAAAGTAGCCACCCAAAGTGGTAACGAAGTTACCGAAGAGAATTCCTGGCTTAGTCAGGAATAAATACTTTTTCAGCATGACAACCAGTTTAGATCATCATGTTGTAGTGAAGGTAGTTCATAATCCATACTGAACCGACTAACAGAATAGCGATACAGAGGATTGTATAAATAAACGCAATCACGTTCCAGCGTTGTTCTGAAGACGAGTTCATGTGCAGGAAGTAAACTAACTGTACAAGAACCTGAGCAACCGCAGTAATCGCAATAACTGTGACCAGCAGACCGCGGCTAAAACCACCTGCCATAACCATACCAAAAGGAATAACGGTTAAAATAACAGACAGGATAAAGCCAACAGAGTACTGCTTGAAGTTACCGTGTGATGCGCCAGCAGCGTTGTGATCGTGACCCATTATAGAACTCCCATCAAGTAAACGACGCTGAATACACAGATCCATACGATGTCAAGGAAGTGCCAGAACAAGCTTAGGCAAGCAAGACGACGCATGTTAGGTAGAGTCAAACCATATTTCTTGATTTGAATCATTAACACGATCATCCATACCAGACCAGAAGTAACGTGAATACCGTGCGTACCAACTAAAGTAAAGAACGCAGATAAGAACGCACTAACGCTTGGGCCATGACCAGCGTGAACTAAATGATTGAACTCATATAGTTCCATGCCAATAAAGATCGCACCGAAGATCCATGTGATGCCTAACCAAGTTAAAACTTTAGCAACATCTTTTTTGTATGCAGCCAGAACTGCAAAACCAAAGGTTACTGAAGAGATCAGCAGGGCGAAGGTTTCAGTTAAAACGAAACCTAAAGACTCGCCAAAAAGATCTTTTGCACTTGGAGTACCAACTGGAACGTGGCTGCTTAATACAGCGAATGCAATGAAGAGTGTACCGAAAATGATCAAGTCACTCATCAAGTAAGTCCAGAAACCAAAGACAGTGATGTCAGTATCATCGTGATGATGATGCTCATCGTGTCCGTGGTTGTCGTGATGAAGTACCTCAGCCATTGTCTTAGTCCTTCTTCAAGTGTTTTTCAAGTAAGGCATAACGTTCGTTTTCAATGCGTTCTACTTCTGCTGCAGGAACATAGTAGTCCACTTTCTTCGTGAACGAGCTCACGATGAACGAAATGATAGACGCGATAAACGTTACAACTACTAACCACCAGATGTGCCAGATAAGTGCAAAGCCCATTACTGTGATAAACATAGCAATCACAAAGCCCGCAGCACGGTTGGTTGGCATGTGGATGTCTTCGTACTTCGCTGGTTTCGCGTAAGCTACGCCATTCTCTTTGTCAGTCCAGAAAGTATCAATACCATTGATCTTTGGAAGATGCGCAAAGTTATAGAACGGAGCAGGAGATGAAGTCGCCCATTCAAGGGTACGGCCATCCCAAGGGTCGCCAGTGTGGTCAAGACGCTGGTTACGTTGCAAGAAGCCAACAATGATTTGCATCAAGAAGCATGCAATACCAATGGCAATCATTACCGAACCCACCATCGCGATCATGACATATGGGTCCCAATCTGGGTTGTCATATGTGTTCAGACGACGCGTCATACCCATGAAACCAAGGATATACAGCGGCATGAACGCAAAGTAGAAACCTAAGAACCAGAACCAGAATGCAGCTTTACCCCAAGTTTCATTCAGTCTCCAACCAAACATTTTTGGCCAGTAGAAAATGATACCTGCGAACATCGCGAATACTACACCACCAATAATTACGTTATGGAAGTGAGCGATCAGGAATAAAGAGTTGTGTACCAGGAAGTCCGCTGGTGGAACTGCCATTAATACACCTGTTAAACCACCGATACCGAAAGTCACTAGGAAGCCAAGTGTCCACAGCATTGGAGTTGTGTAGGTGATGCGGCCCTTGTACATGGTGAATAACCAAGAGAAGATTTTCACACCCGTCGGGATCGCAATAATCATGGTCATGATACCGAAGAACGCGTTAACGTTGGCACCTGCACCCATGGTAAAGAAGTGGTGAACCCATACAACGAAAGACAATACAGTAATTGCTACAGTTGCATACACCATTGATTTGTAGCCGAACAACGTTTTACGAGAGAACGTCGCAACAACTTCTGAGTAAATACCAAATGCTGGTAATACCAAGATATAAACTTCAGGGTGACCCCAAGTCCAGATCAGGTTTACATACAACATTGGGCTACCACCCATGTCGTTTGTAAAGAAGTGGAAACCGAAGTAACGGTCAAGCGTTAACATTGCAATTGTTGCAGTTAACACTGGGAATGAAGCAATGATCAGTACCGCTGTACATAAAGATGTCCAGGTAAAGATCGGCATGTCCATTAATTTCATGCCAGGCGCACGCATCTTGATGATGGTAACGAAGAAGTTAACACCCGTTAGAAGCGTACCTAAACCGGAGATCTGTAATGCCCAGATGTAGTAGTCCATACCTACGCCTGGAGAGTATTCAATACCTGACAGTGGAGGATAAGCCATCCAGCCTGTTGCAGCGAACTCACCAATTGCAAGTGAAACCATGATTAGACCCGCAGCACCAGCGAACAGCCAGAAGCTTAAAGAGTTTAATAATGGGAAGGCAACGTCACGAGCACCAATCTGTAAAGGTACAGAGATGTTCATCAAGCCTACTACAAGACCCATTGCCACGAAGAAGATCATGATCACACCGTGTGCGGTGAAGATCTGGTCGTAGTGCTCAGGGTGTAAATAACCTTCGCCACCACCTCGTGCAAGGAATTGCTGAAGACGCATCATGATCGCATCGGCGAAACCACGCAGCAGCATGACCACAGACACGATGATATACATGATACCAATTTTTTTATGGTCTACAGATGTGAACCATTCATTCCACAGGTAACCCCATTTCTTGAAGTAGGTAATACCCGCAACAAGAACGAGACCGCCCAGGATCATCATTACAACTGTAGCCTGTACGATTGGATCGTACGGAATTGCATCTAGTCCTAACTTACCAAACATGTCTTATTCCTCTACAGAAGCAGTCGCATGTTCAACGTTTACATGAGCTTCTGAAGCAGGCGCTTCAAGCGCAGTTTCAGCTTGAGCTGAATGGTCTGCACCATGATAGTTACTCATGTATTTATTGATCACAGATTCAAACAAGCCTTGCTCTACAGAAGAGTAATAAGTCACAGGATGTGGCTGAGTCTTATAAGGACCTTCTGCTTCAGCAGTTGCAGCAAGTTTTTTCTCTAGTTCTGTTTTCGCGTTACGAACCATTGCATCAATTTGTTTCTGTGAACGGTTACCGTCACGTAAAGATGCAAATTCAGCTTGATCTAGAACTGTTTTTTGAACAGCTTCAGGATTGATCGTTGTGCCTTGTCCGGCTTTAACCGCAGTTACCCATTGATCAAAATCAGCTTCAGTTACAGAGTGAGCAAGGAAGCGCATTTGAGAGAAACCGTAACCTGAGTAGTTAGACGAGAAGCCGCGGTATTGACCAGTGCTGTTCGCTAATAGGTTCAGGTGAGTCTGCATACCCGCCATTGCATAAATCTGACCAGACAATGCAGGGATAAAGAACGAGTTCATTGTAAAGTTAGATGTTAAACGAAGGCTTACCGGCGTTTGCTCTGGGAAGCGGATTTCGTTAACAGTCGCAATGTTCTGTTCTGGGTAGATGAAGATCCATTTGAATTGTTCAGCAATAACCTGAACAGTTAATGGAGCCTTATCTGACTCGATTGGACGGTATGGGTCATACTTGTGGGAACCCCACCAAGTTAACCAAGCTAAAATACCAATAATAATAACCGGGATACCCCAAACCACGATTTCAATCGCAGTAGAGTGTGCCCATGTTGGTTTATAGTCTGCATCTTTATTTGATGCGCGATATTTCCAACCAAACCATAATGCCATGATGATTGAAGGAATCACCACTAATAGCATCAAGTAGATCGCAGTCATCATCAGGTTCGATTGACCTTCAGCAACTGGACCTTGCGAGTTTAGAAGTACCATATCACCACCACACCCGGTTAAGAGTGCAGCCATCGTAGATAAAGACAATACAGCTAAAATCGTTTGTCTCATTTTACAACCTCGGTGAAGAGTCCCATTCCCTAATTTAATTATGGGATAGCGATTATAGTGTCGCATGATTGATAAGTATTTTTTTGACGCAAAAATCCTTGTCAATCATGATACACCGCTACGTTGTAGGGCATTATGCCTGATATCGACAAACTAAGCTACTCAAAAAGCGGCTTTAAATGACTGTAATAAAAACTGATTCTGTCACTCGGAATTAACTTTTTTACGAAATATTTTTATTTGTATATCAATGTAATGAATAAAAAAGGGATGAAATTTCATCCCTTTTTTGATCTTTTATTTTTCTTGCTTTACGACTTTGGTTTTGGCCAGTTTGTCATGCAAAGTCTGACGTTTTTCACCCAAAGCGAAGATATAATCGGCAATTGTAATAAACGGCATGAATAACAGATTCAAAATAATGAAAACCAGGGTACGCAGGGCAAATACGCGGGTCAGGCCTACTTTGCTATGGTCTTCAGCATCAACAATCTTGATTTTGGTTAAACGTTTACCAATACTCTGTCCACTTTTGGCCAGCAGAAACGCCTGAATCCCGAGCATAATCAGCAGGTAAATAGCCATCATTTGCCAGGCATCGGCAGGAATCAGGCGAAACAGTTCTGACTGTAGTTGCACGGCCTGATCAGAGCTGGTGGCTGACTGCATTTTCTGTTGCAGTTCAGACAGTTGACCAAACTGGTCCTGCGTTAAAAAGAAAGATGGAATGGCGGCAGCCGGTAACCACAGCAACAGGTCAATAATTTTCGCCAGTGCACGGGTGCCGATAGAGGCCAGTTCGGTTTGAGTGGCTTTTGCTTGCGGCTGGTTCAGGCTTGAATTGTTATAGCTGGCAGTATTCTGCGGCTGCTGAAACGGTGATGCTTCCGGTGCGGCCGGCGCAGGCTCGTAGCCTTCAGGTTGATATACAAGTTTACCTTGGGTGAGCTCACCTAAAGCTTTCCATTCTGTCATCCCTTGATGCCATGCAAGATCTGTCAGTAACACTTGCTGGCTGGCAAGCATCTGGTTTACTTGCTCCAGGGTATATGGACCGGCTTGTTGATTATTTCGTGCCAAGTAAATCTGCATAAAGTTTAAATCTCAAATCTATAAATAAAAAAGACCCAATGAATGGGTCTTTTTTAACATGTTTTATTAAGCTTGTTGAGCTTTTTCTTCAGCAAGGAAGAACCAGGTGTCTAATACTGAGTCTGGGTTCAGCGACACAGATTCAATCCCTTGTTCCATCAGCCATTTTGCCAGGTCAGGGTGGTCAGATGGACCTTGACCACAGATGCCGACATATTTGCCCGCTTTACGGCAAGCATGAATCGCCATCGACAGCAGGGCTTTTACCGCTGCATCACGTTCATCAAACAGGTGAGAAACAATACCTGAGTCACGGTCTAAACCAAGGGTTAACTGGGTCAAGTCGTTTGAACCGATTGAGAAACCGTCGAAGTGTTCAAGGAATTGCTCAGCCAACAGGGCGTTGGTTGGTAATTCACACATCATGATCACTTTCAGACCATTTTCACCACGTTTCAGGCCATTTTGTGCCAGCAGTTCCATCACACGTTTCGCTTCAGCCACAGTGCGTACAAATGGAATCATGATTTGTACGTTGGTTAAGCCCATTTCATCACGGACTTTTTTCAGTGCGCGACATTCAAGCTCGAAGCAGTCACGGAAGTTGTCTGATACATAACGGCTTGCACCACGGAAGCCCAGCATTGGGTTTTCTTCTTCCGGCTCGTATAACTTACCGCCAATCAGGTTGGCATATTCGTTTGATTTGAAGTCAGACATACGCACGATGACTGGCTTGTCTGCAAACGCGGCTGCCAGCGTTGAAATACCTTCTACCAGTTTTTCCACATAGAATTCAACTGGAGAAGTATAACCCGCAGTACGTGCCATTACGGCTGCACGTGTTTCACGTGGCAAGCTGTCAATATTCAGTAGTGCTTTTGGATGCACACCAATCATACGGTTAATGATGAACTCAAGACGTGCCAGGCCAATGCCTTCGTTTGGAATTTGCGCGAAGTCAAATGCACGGTCCGGGTTACCCACGTTCATCATGATCTTGAACGGCAGCGCAGGCATCGACTCGATTGAGTTACGTTGTACTTCAAAATCTAAAGCACCTTCGTAAATGAAACCGGTATCACCTTCAGCACAAGATACTGTCACTTCCTGACCGTCAGTCAAGACTTCAGTGGCATTACCACAACCCACAATTGCAGGAACACCTAATTCACGCGCAATAATCGCAGCGTGACAGGTACGACCACCACGGTTCGTGACAATGGCAGCGGCACGTTTCATCACTGGTTCCCAATCCGGGTCGGTCATGTCAGAAACCAGTACATCACCGTCTTGGACTTTGTCCATTTCTTTAATCGAGGTTACGATGCGAACTTTACCAGACCCGATACGCTGACCAATTGAACGGCCTTCACACAATACCGTGCCGCGTTGTTTCAGCAGGTAACGCTCCATGGTGCCCACGTTTTGACGACTTTTCACTGTTTCCGGACGCGCCTGAACAATGTAAATTAAACCGTCATCACCATCTTTGGCCCATTCGATGTCCATTGGTGCACCGTAGTGCTCTTCAATGATTAACGCCTGTTTTGCCAGTTCTTGCAGTTCGTGATCGTTTAAGGCGAACTGTTGACGGTCGGCTTTTTCAACATCAACCACAACCACAGATTTACCAGCCGCACCTTCTTCACCATAAATCATTTTCTGGTGTTTAGAACCGAGGTTACGACGTAGAACTGCGTGTTTACCTGCTCTTAACAGTGGCTTAGAGATATAGAATTCGTCCGGGTTGACCGCACCTTGTACCACCATTTCACCCAGACCGTAAGAAGCCGTAATAAAGACTGCATCACGGAAACCAGATTCTGTATCCAGGGTGAACATTACACCTGCGGCACCTGTTTCTGAGCGCACCATGCGTTGTACGCCAGCAGACAGGGCAACAACATCATGGTCAAAGTTTTGGTGTACACGGTAAGAAATTGCGCGGTCGTTGTACAAAGAGGCAAATACTTCTTTAATGGCAATCAGGACGTTGTCGATGCCACGGATGTTCAGGAAGGTTTCCTGCTGACCCGCGAAAGAAGCATCTGGCAAATCTTCTGCAGTAGCAGATGAACGAACGGCAACCGCGATGTCAGGGTTGCCCTTAGAAAGTTCTGCGAAAGCATCGCGGATTTCTTTTTCAAGTTCTGCCGTAAGCGGAGTGTCGACAATCCATTGACGGATTTTTGCGCCTGTCTCAGCAAGAGCATTGACGTCATCTACATTTAACGTTTTAAGCTCGGCTTGAATTTTAGCGTTTAGGCCACTTTGCTCGAGAAATTCACGATAAGCTTGAGCCGTTGTCGCAAAGCCACCTGGTACAGAGACGCCAGCATTAGACAAATGGCTGATCATTTCGCCCAGAGATGAGTTTTTCCCACCTACGAGCTCAACGTCGTGTTTCCCTAATTTTTCTAGACCAATTACGCGCGCTTCCAAAGTTATTACTCCACTTTTGCAGTATTAATCACTATCTTGGCATGAAATTATATTGAATATGCTTAGCTTTTTGATTTAACTAAGCGACAGTCATGTAAGATCAGTTTACTATAAAGATTATATAGCACTAAGACAAATGTTTAAGGAGAATTTTAATGTCCGAAGGTAAACAAATTAAGCGGAGTGTGTTCTTTATTTCCGATGGAACCGCAATTACAGCCGAAACCTTGGGACACTCTCTTTTAGCGCAGTTTCCAAATGTAGACTTTGATATTCACATTCATCCTTATATTACGTCTGAAGAAGCGGCAATGAATGTGGTGACTGAGATTAATGCGCGTGCACAGCAAGATGGTCAACTGCCTTTGGTTTTTGACACGCTAGTAGATCAATATGTGCGTGACATTATTAACACTGCAAAAGCGATTAACCTAGATGTGTTCGAAGGCTTAATTAGCAAGCTTTCAGAGGAATTGGGTACACCACCAACCACCTTGGTTGGACAAACTCACGCAGTGACAGATTCTGAGTCATATAAGGCACGTATTGATGCGGTGCATTTTGCTTTGGACAATGATGATGGCGCACGTACCCGTCACTATGACAAAGCTGATCTGATTCTCATTGGCGTATCCCGTTCTGGTAAAACCCCAACCTCGATTTATTTGTCATTACAGTTTGGTATACGTGTGGCCAACTATCCACTGACCGAAGAAGATCTGGATGATAACCGTTTGCCAGCTGTGCTGCGTCCACACAAACATAAATTATTCGGGTTGATGATTGATGCCGAGCGTCTGGTGGCAATTCGTACCGAACGTAAAGCCAATAGCCGTTATGCCAGCTTTAACCAGTGCCAGATGGAATTACGTGCCATTGAAGGCATTTATATTTCTGAAGGTATTAAATACCTGAATGTGTCTGAAATGTCGATTGAAGAAATTTCGACCCGTGTCCTGCAAATGACCGGTCTAAAACGTCGTATTGGTTAAGTAATTGTTGTTAAAGCTGGAATACTGCAGGCTGCAGTATTCCAGTGGATATTAGACTGAAAATAAATTAAAAAACTAAAAAAACGGTCTAAAATCCTGTTTCATCCATTGCTCTCATCGGCTTGAAAATTAATAACACTTTTCTCTTAATTTACCGCTCTTTTAATTTACTTGTACCTGTATTTACTTTTCCGGATTACGGTGAGTCGTAATAATCACATCGACCTTATATTCACTGCCATCAATGGTATAAATACTGTGTTCTGCAATTCGGGCAATGGGCCAGGTAATTAACTGACAGTTGTCACGTTGCAGCGCAGCATAATAACTGTCCGATTTAAAATAGGCGTGCTGGGTATCGGCAATATTCGGGGTCAGCTGACGTTTTAGCCAGGTATCTACCACCTGCGCATCTAAAAAGCGCAAGGCCAGAATATTCTTGACCCGGTTGTTAAACAGCCGGCGGTTTTTAAATACCAGTGGATGGCTGATTAAACGATGGATACCGCGTTCGGTACTCGGTAATACAAAATGCGGTTCAATCTGAAAGACTTTAACCTGACTGGCGACCTGGGCAATTTTGTCCAGCTGCGAGACACTGTCCTGATTGGCACCAATAATCGCCACGCTGCGTTGACTGAAGTCATGCTGTTTGCTGTCTTTGGCACTGATGCAAAGCCCCTGAAAGGCATGAAAGTCTGCTGCACAATTTTCAAAAACGCTTTTGCCGGTATCCTGCTGTTTAACGACCATGAGGGCATCCTTTCATTCTTGGTTTTATCAGTTTAGATGTTTTACTCTATTTTTAGTCAGCTCTTGCTGGAAGGTAAAGCGCTTTAACTATCTGGCCAGTCATTTCGGTCACGGTGACGAAAATATCAGTGCAGGATGGGGCGAGAATAGATTCACCGTCACAATAAAAAAAGCCTGTAAATCCACACGGTTTACAGGCTCCATTACAGCTCGATGAAACTTATTTGAGCTGCATCAGGTAGTCAAAGTTTTGCAGACGTTTTTCAGTGTCATAGACATCACAGGTAAAGATAAACTCATCGACCTCATAACGGCTCAACAACTGTTCTAAGCCGGCTTTAACAGTCGAAGGTGAGCCAATTTGACCCATGGCATAGAAGTTATCCACCGACATTTTTTCAGCCGGTGACCATAAACCGTCCATGCTGGCGACTGGCGCTTTCAGTTTCAGGCTCTGACCACGCATTAAACCTAAAACCCGCTGATAGGCACTGGTGGCCAAAAACTGCGCTTCTTCATCGGTGGCCGCCACGACCGTTGGCACGCCCATTGAGACATAAGGCCGATCTAGATATTCAGACGGCTGGAAGTTATCCCGATACAGCTGAATGGCCTGACCGAGCATCCGCGGCGCAAAGTGTGAGGCAAACGAGTAGGGCAGACCCAATCGAGCTGCCAGCTGGGCACTAAACAGGCTGGAACCGAGTAACCAGACCGGAACATGGGTGCCTTGTCCCGGCGTCGCTACAATGCGTTGCTGCGGTTCAGGTTCTTTGAAATAGTGCAGAATTTCCAGCACATCTTGCGGGAACTGGTCTTCAGTTTCCTGACGGCCACGGCGCAAGGCACGCATGGTGGTCTGATCAGTGCCGGGCGCACGACCAAGACCCAGCTCAATCCGGTCCGGATAGAGTGTAGCCAGTGTACCGAACTGTTCTGCCACCACTAAAGGGGCGTGATTGGGCAACATAATCCCGCCAGAGCCGACTTTTAAAGTCTGGGTGTTGGCCAGAATGTAGCCGAGCAGCACCGCTGTGGCTGAGCTGGCAATGCCGTCCATATTATGATGTTCAGCCAGCCAGAAGCGGGCATAGCCCAGTTTTTCTGCCCGTTGCGCCAGCTCTAGCGCATGATGCAGGGAAAATTGAATGGTTTTATCGTCACGAACCGGTGCCAGTTCCAGAATGGAAAATTGTGTGTCTTTTAAACTGCGCATTGGCGTTCTCTATTCACATATCTATGGCTCACAGCATACGTTGTGTCCCGATGTTTGTATATCGTTTTTTTTCGATATAAGGTTTCATCGTGTAAAACAACACAAGCACCCGAAGGTGCTTGTGATAGGTTCAGATTTTGAACTTTGAAATTAACGGCGTTTCCCGTTTTTATAATGACCCAGATGCAGGCCATTATCACTGCGGTAACGGTCATTATAACGATAGTCGTTGTAACGGTAGCCACGGCTGTCGTAGCGACGATCATAACGGTCATCATAACGGCGATCTTCGCTGACTTTGGTGCCTAATACTGCACCGGCACCACCACCTAAGGCTGCGCCAATATAACCACCATTGCTGCCGGCCATGTTTTTACCGACACTATAACCACCAGCGCTACCTAAAGCGGCACCAATGGCTGCACCATTGCGGTCACGTTTATCGGCAGAGACTGCTGCACCACCGGCACCACCCAAGGCAGAACCAATTAACGCACCGGTTGAGCCGCCCATTTGCTGGCCAATGGCTGCACCGACCACACCACCTAAAGCGGAACCTACTGCGACACGGGTGTTGTTGTCGGCGTGTGCTGTACCCATCATAAGCGCTGAGCTGGCCAGTACTGTACTCAATAAAATTTTGTTGATCTTCATGGTTACACTCCAAAGAGCACATTCAATTTGTCTTGACTTTAATGTAGAAAAACTTTGAGAAAAGATCGTGGAGGGCACAGGTGTCAAAATGCTAATTTTGGTCAACGCTGTGTAATTTTTCTGTCGAATCTCTTCATAATTGCCTCCTCATCCATCTACTGAAAAAATGAAATCCCAGGCGTAAAAAAAGCATCCTGAAGATGCTTTTTTACAAGGGGAGAATTAACGACGACGTTTTTTCTTCCATTTACGTTCCTGGTAACGGTCGTATTCTTTATCTTTGGAAATCTTGTTACCCAGCGCTGCACCACCGGCTGCACCGAGCGCTGCACCAATATAACCACCATTCGTACCGCCCATGTTCTGACCCACGGTATAACCCGCACCGCCACCTAAGGCACCGCCAATGGCAGATTCAGTACGATGGCGTTTGTTACTGGCTACAGCTGCGCCACCTGCACCACCTAAAGCCGCACCAATGGTTGCACCCGTGGTACCGCCCATGTTTTTACCTAAGGCTGTACCTGCGACACTACCTAAGGCACTGGCTGCAGCTACACGGGTCGCATTGTCAGCATGTGCATTCACCGTCATGAAAGAAGTGGCAGCAAGCGTTGCACTTAATAAAACAGCATTGAGTTTCATATTCACTCCATGTCCAAGAGCGGACTTTTTAATGTCATTTGATGGCAGTAAATGTAACAAAAGGATTCCCTGCAAATATGGAGAGGCACCTTCATAATTCAGTGCTTTGGTTTCGGCTTTGTATAAGTTGTATTAAAACTGTCGATTTTATCGGCAGCCCAGACTTTAAATTGAAAGAGGCAGGATGCATCTCTTGCACGCTGTAGCGTATTTGCCGGATTTGGCCATCAACCACGCAGTTTCTGCTACGAATAAAGATGTTATTTGCTGGCCAGAATCGTTAAACTATGGCAATTTTTTGATTTCGCTGGCCTTATTGAATTAGGGCGACAGCCTGTATATTGAGATAATTTGCACAATGAAAGAATCGTTACGTTTACGATTAGATCAACTTTCTGACCGTCACGAAGAATTAACAGCACTCTTGGCCGATGCTGAAGTCATTTCCGATAACAAACGCTTTCGCCAGCTGTCGCGCGAACACAATGACCTGAGCGAAATTACCGAAGTCTGGGGCAAATATACCCAGGCCGAAGCCGATATTGAAACGGCTGAAGCAATGCTGTCCGATCCTGACTTTAAAGAGATGGCGCAGGAAGAGATCAAGGAAAACAAGGCACTGATTGAACAGCTGGAAGCGGATTTAAACATCCTGATGATTCCTAAAGATCCGAATGATGCCAACTCGGCCTATCTGGAAATTCGTGCCGGCACCGGTGGTGATGAAGCAGCAATTTTCTCCGGCGATTTATTCCGCATGTACAGCAAATATGCCGAATCTCAAGGCTGGCGTATTGAAGTGCTGTCAGAAAACGAAGGCGAACACGGCGGCTATAAAGAAGTGATTTGTCTGGTTAATGGTGACGGGGTCTATGGCCGCCTGAAATTTGAAAGTGGCGCACATCGTGTCCAGCGTGTTCCGGCAACTGAATCGCAAGGCCGTGTACATACGTCCGCCTGTACCGTGGCTATTTTGCCTGAAATTGATGTCGATACCACGGTGGATATTAACCCGGCAGATTTACGTATTGATACCTACCGCGCGTCGGGTGCCGGTGGTCAGCACGTCAACAAAACTGACTCTGCGGTGCGTATTACCCATATTCCAACCGGAACGGTAGTGGAATGTCAGGAAGAACGTTCGCAGCACAAGAACAAAGCCAAAGCCATGGCCTTATTGGCCTCACGTCTGGAAAATGCCAAACGTGCTGCAGCAGATGCTGCCACTTCGGAAATGCGTCGTGACTTGGTCGGTTCCGGTGACCGTTCCGAGCGTATTCGCACCTATAACTATCCGCAAGGGCGGATGACCGATCATCGTATTAACTTAACTTTATATAAGTTAGATGCAGTGATGGAAGGTGATTTAACCGAATTGCTGGACAGCCTGCACCGTGAATATCAGGCCGATCAGCTGGCTTTACTTGCCCAGCAAAATGGTGGCTAATGAAAATTGCCGATGCACTGGCCATTCGTGGCGTAGCAGACAGCTACGAACGTCAGGAAAATCTCTGGCTACTGGAGCATATTCTAGGTTTATCTGCCTTGGCGCTGAAATATCAGGCCAATCGTGAGCTAAGCCCAGAACAGGAACAGCAATATCTTGCGGGTATTGCCCGGATTGAAGCAGGTGAACCCTTGGCCTATGTCACCGGTTCACAGCCATTCTGGACACTGAATTTAAAAGTCACACCAGATACCCTGGTGCCAAGACCAGATACCGAAGTACTGGTAGAAAGCTGTTTGCAACTGGATTTACCGGTACAAGCGGCGATTATCGACTTGGGTACCGGCACCGGTGCGATTGCCTTGGCCTTGGCATCGGAACGTCCGGATTGGCAGGTGACTGCAACCGATATTTATCCGCCGACTCTGGCGGTTGCCAAAGAAAATGCGCAGACGCATAACTTGGAGCGGGTAGAGTTTAAGCTGGGCGCCTGGTTTGCTGCTTTAGGCGTTCCTGCCGAGCCGAGGTTTGATCTGATTGTGTCGAATCCACCGTATATTGCGGCTGATGATGTACATATGAAAGATTTGGCCACCGAACCTGAACGGGCCTTAGTGGCGGCCAAGCAGGGCTTATCTGATCTTGAGATTATTATTCAGCAAGGCAAGCACTGGTTAAAACCGCAAGGCTGGATTGCTGTAGAGCATGGTTATGATCAGGCAGTAGCTGTGCAAAATATCTTTAACGATGCCGGTTTTGTTGCGGTACGCACCATTCTGGATTATGGCGGTAATGATCGGGTGACTATCGGCCAACTCGGCGATTAAGTCAGGTTGCCTTTAATCGCCTGAATGGCCGGAGGTAATTCTTCACCCAAGGCACTCAGCATTTCCCGTTCGATTAGCCGGACCATGGCACTCAGTGGCAGGTCATTGTCTTGCAGGCCAAACGGTTCTTCCAGCTGTTCGCTTAAGGCATCCAAGCCCAAAAACAGATAGGCAATCAATCCCACCAGAATGGGGGTCCAGATACCTAAATTCGCCTCTAAACTAAAAGGCAGAATAAAGCAGAAACAGTACACGGTGCGGTGTAGCAATACCGAATACGAAAAAGGTAACGGCGTGGTCAGAATCCGGTCACAACCGGCCTGAATATCCCCTAAGCTGATAATGTGCTTGTTCAGGCCGTGATAGACAATATCTGACAGTTCGCCGCTGTGCAGGGCCTTGACCAGATCTTTCTGAATCTGTTCCAGAATAAACTGGGCGGCATTAATATGCCCAAACAGCGCCTGATAATCGGCCGGGCTTAAATTGACCTTGTTATGATAAAAATCAATCGGCTCATTCTGGGTGCGCAGCCGGTTTTTCAGTAAATTGCTAAACAGCATTACCCGATACATCAGCACCTGACGTTCGGCGGGCGGCAACACATAGGAATCACGGGCAAGATGGCGTGAGGTGGCAATCAGCTGCCCCCATAATTTGCGGCCTTCCCACCAGCGTTCATAACTGGCAGTATTTCTGAAACTGAGGAAAATCGACAGGATAACCCCGAAAATGGTAAAGCCAATCGCGGGCACGGCCGGCGCCTGTACATAATGATGCGAGGACAGATAGACCAGCACGGTGGAAATGAACACCACCATCATTAAGGCCGGCATGACCTTGGGCAAGATGGTGCCTGACCATGCAAAAAGTAATACGAAACTGTTGCTTTTATCCCGAATAATCATAGTGCTTCTGCGCGGATGCTCAGCCGTAGTGTTCCATAGCCGGACAAGGCAATGCAAGCCGTATACGTTGGGATGATTCAGTATAATCCAGTCAAAAAAAGTGACGCCGTAGCGTCACTTGAATAAGGCGTTGGGTAACTGCTCAAGATTTACATTGGATAATCTTGCAGACAGTCAGATACTTCCACTTGAGCCAGGCTATCGGTTTCTAAAGCCAGACACAGCGCTACAATTTTTGCCGTTTCGCTCAGGTTTTCATCTTTAAGTGCTAAGCCTGCTTGTAAGGCGTGCAGATCTTCCTGAGGAATATCTAAGGCTTGTGCCGCTTCTAGCGCATCTTCACGATCAAAAAATGCCGCCATCGCATTACGTAACTGATCTTCAGAGGTGTTGAGAATGCCTTGATTCAGCAATTCATCAAGTTGCTCTGAAGGAGTAGAAAGTGCGTGATTAAAATTTTGAACCAGATTTTGTGCAAGCACATCAATCATCTTAAGCATGGGAACCTCTAAAGATGGAGTACAACAAGGAGGAGGAGGGATTACAGCCAAAATTGCATAGAATCTATGCGATAAATTGAGTGAAAATTAATCTATTTTGGTGTGATTGGCAATGCTGTTACGATGAATGACCGGTTCAAATACTGCACTTGAAATGCCAAGTGCTTCATATTGCAACTTATATTTAAAAGTTCTGAGTTAAAAATATCAGCATAAATAACGGCTAGCTTTGATTCTGCCGGTAGGCCCCCGGATTTAAGCCAGTCCACTTTTTAAAGGCTCGGTGAAAGGCACTTGGATCATGAAAATTCAGCCGTTCACTAATATCTTGTAGCGATAGCTCGGTTTTCGAGAGCAGTTCAATCGCGGTATCGCGGCGGATTTCATTTTTCAGTAGCTGATAGCTGGTACCTTCCTGTTTTAAACGGCGCTGAAAAGTGGCGCCTGACATATTCAGTTGTCGGGTCAGTTCATGCAGTTCCAGCCATTCACTTGGCGGACGCTGCATCAGTTGTTTGCGAATCATCGTGCTTAACGCATGCGGATTTTTAAAACGCACCAGCAGGTTATACGGGGTTTGCTGTAAAAAGCGTTTCCAGCTGCGCTCATCCTGCTTGATTTTTAGACCCAAAGCCTGCGCATCAAAATAGATTCGGTTGTCGGGTTGTTCATAGCGAATGTTTTCACAAAAGCGCACCCGATAATCTGCATCATCGCTTGGAGCCGGGCATTTTAGTTCGATTTTTTGAATGGCAATGCGCTGTCCACTGAGCCAGCAGATTAGGCTATGCACCAGCATTAAATAAGTCGCATAACTGAACATGGCTTTGGGCTGCGCCCGATCATGAAGGGTCAGCACAGCAGCATCTTTGTTGAGCTGCAGTTCCCCGCGCAGATCATCCAGAATCAGGTTGAAAAACTTTAGAATCTCTTTCAGTGCGGTTTCAATGGTATCGGCAGAGTAGACCCATTTGGACAATAAACGATAACTGCCACGGCGCAGCGGATGGCTGTCCATACCAAAAAACTCATCATTCATGGCATCGGCCAGGGCAATCCACAGCTGCCCATATTGCAGCACCGACACCCGCGCTTTGGCCGAATGCATCAGCTCCAGCGGAATACCGGCCCGGGTCAGAATGGAGTGAATTTCCACCCCTTGCTGCTGGGCGGCTTGCAGTGCTTCATGCACCAGTGCAATAGAAATGGTGCCTTTACTATAATGCAAATGGGATGGCGTCATCGCGTGTCTATTCAATTTAAAATTATGTTAAAAATGCTATTGTTCAAAGGCATCATGCAGGATGCTGTATTTGGAAATTGTACTCAAGCTGGAGTCTGATTACTCTGCATCTTAAGTCGAGTATGTGTCATTGATAACAAAACTATTTGGGAAAATAAAATGAAGATTCAAGGAAAAGTATGTGTGGTTACCGGTGGTGCATCTGGTTTGGGCGCTGCTACTGCACAGTATCTGGTGGAGCAGGGGGCCAATGTCATTCTGGTCGATATGAATCAGGAGCTGGGTACGCAAATGGCACAGCAATTGGGTGAAAAAGCCCAGTTTAAGGCGCTGGATGTGACCGATGAAGCCGCGGTAGAGCAATTCTTTGCCGAGATTGAGCAGCACTATGGCCAGTTAAATGGTCTGGTCAACTGTGCCGGCATCGCACCTTCAGCCAAAGTGCTGGGCAAAGAAGGCTTACATAGCTTAAGCATGTTCCAGAAAGTGCTGGACATTAATGTCAGTGGCAGCTTTAACATGATTCGTTTTGCTGCGCAGCTGATGGCCAAATATCAACTGCAAGCTGGTGAAGAAGAGCGCGGTGTAATTGTCAATACCGCTTCAGTGGCGGCGTATGAAGGACAGATTGGTCAGGCGGCTTATTCTGCGTCCAAAGGTGCGATTGTGGCGATGACCTTGCCGCTAGCGCGTGAACTGGCCCGTGAATCAATCCGCGTGATGACCATTGCACCGGGGATTATGGAAACACCAATGCTGAAAGCCTTTCCACAGCATGTGCAGGATGCTTTGGGGCAGATGGTGCCATATCCACCGCGTCTGGCTAAGCCACATGAATTTGCCCAGTTGGTAGGACAGATTTTTGAAAATGGCTATTTGAATGGTGAGGTGATTCGTCTGGATGGTGCGATCCGGATGCAGCCTAAATAAGTACAATGCTTAAAAAAGCAGCCCTTTGCTGGGTTAAATAAATAGCCTAAGTAAATAAAAATAAGATAAACCCATCTGGTCTGGTTGTCGTGCTGATGCTGCAGCTAGACCATCCCCCAAGTTTTTAGATCAGCCAGCGTACTTCAGCCGAATCCAACGTAATGAGAACGAGAAAGCAATGATTTTAAATGAACAACAAAAAATGGTTCAGGACATGATGCGTAGCTATGCGCAGGAGAAATTGAAACCGACCGCAGCCGAACGCGATAAAACCGCACAGTTTCCGGCACAGGAACTGAAAGAGCTGGGCGCTTTAGGTGCACTGGGTATGACTGTATCGGAACAGTGGGGTGGTGCCAGTCTGGATTATATCTCGCTGGTGCTGGCTTTAGAGGAAATTGCCGCAGGAGATGGTGCGATTTCGACGATTGTGAGTGTGCAAAACTCTTTACCGTGCGGCATCATTCAGCGTTATGGCACTGAAGCGCAAAAACAGCATTATCTGACCAAACTGGCGACCGGTGAATGGTTAGGCTGTTTTTGCCTGACCGAACCGCAAGTCGGTTCCGATGCTAGTGCCATCGAATGCAAGGCTGAACGTGATGGTGACAGTTGGATATTAAATGGCACCAAGCAGTTTATTACCACCGGTAAACATGCGCAGCTGGCTTTGGTCTTTGCTGTGACCGATAAATCTGCTGGCAAAAAAGGCATTTCCTGCTTTTTGGTCCCGACCGATAACCCGGGATATATCGTGTCGCGTTTAGAAGACAAAATGGGGCAGCATTGTTCCGATACGGCGACTATTGTGCTGGATCAATGCCGTATTCCAGCTGATCATCTGCTCGGTCAGGAAGGCGAAGGCTATAAAATTGCTTTGTCCAATCTGGAGTCAGGCCGGATCGGGATTGCTGCCCAATCGGTGGGGATGGCGCGTGCTGCTTTAGATGCCGCCGTGGAATATGCCAATGAACGTAAAGCCTTTGGGGTTGAGATCGTGCAACATCAGGCAGTGGCTTTTCGTCTGGCCGATATGGCCACGCAAATTGAAGCGGCGCGTCAGTTGATTTTGCATGCAGCCAGCTTAAAAGATGCCGGTTTACCGTGTTTAAAAGAGGCTTCGATGGCCAAACTGTTTGCTTCAACCATGGCAGAGCGCGTCTGCTCCGATGCCATCCAGATTCATGGCGGTTATGGTTATGTGTCCGACTTCCCGGTAGAACGGATTTACCGCGATGTTCGGGTTAGCCAGATTTATGAAGGTGCTTCGGATATTCAGCGTTTGGTAATCGCCCGGGCTGTGACCCAGCCTTAAACCGGCATTGATACAGCAATATGTCCAAACACGGCATCACGATTGAGGCCAATGGAAATTGCAGTGGTGCCCTCCTTATGCTGAACTGAAGCATAAGATGTTATTCATCATCTAACCCATCTCCCATGTGAAGACCACTTTGCATGGGCACAACCTAAAAATAGCAGTATAAGAAATAACCCTGCAGTCGGATGGACTGCAGACCATCAGCCCGATGGCATGAAAACAACAAGGAACACGTCCTGCAATACGGATGTTTTTGCAGATCAATCGCCCCGAAGGATAAGAGGTTGCCCCCATGAAAACGTTGCAAGACGCCTATCAAGATTTTAATTTGGAACAACTGATTGCTACCCAGTTACAGGGAACGGCACAGGCGCTGAATGCCTATACCGAATGCTGTGGTCGATATTCTGGACAGCAGCACACCGCTTTGATCTGGGAAGGTAAGCAGGGTGAATCAGCCCGTTGGAGCTTTGATCAGCTGGCTGAGGCTTCGGGCAAGCTGGCCAATTATTTTCAGGCCATGGGTTTAAAAGCAGGCGACTGTATTGCCGGTCTGCTGCCACGTACTCCGGAATTACTGATTACCGTATTGGCCACCTGGCGGATGGGCGCGGTCTATCAGCCGCTATTTACGGCCTTTGAATCGAAAGCGATTGAACACCGGCTGGAGGCTGCCAATACCCGCTTTATTGTGACCCATACCGAGCAGCGCGCCAAACTGAGTTCGTTGCAGCAGATTGGTATATTAACCGTCGGTGCCGAAGCCGCTGGAACAAGTGATGCCGATTTCTGGCAGCAGCTGAATCAGCATTCTGCCAGTTTTGAGCCGGTACTGCGCAGCTTTGATGATGACTTCCTGATGATGTTTACTTCGGGTACTACGGGTCTGGCAAAATCGGTACCGGTGCCTTTAAAAGCCTTGCTGGCCTTTAAAGGTTATATGCAGCATGCGGTGGATTTACGTGCTGAAGATTCGTTCTGGAATCTGGCCGATCCGGGCTGGGCTTATGGGCTGTATTATGGCATTACCGGGCCGCTCAGTCTGGGGCATAGTATTATCATGGATGAACGACCATTTAGTGTCGATCATGCACTGGAAGTCATTCAAAAATATCAGGTCAGCAATTTGGCCGGTTCGCCAACAGCCTTTCGTATGTTCTTTGGCTTTAAAGAAAAATTTGCCGGTGTACCTAAAACCTTGCGCGTGGTCAGCAGTGCCGGTGAGCCACTAACCCCAGAAGTTATTCACTGGTTTAAACAGGATCTCGAGGTCAATGTTTACGATCAGTACGGACAAACTGAACTGGGCATGGTGATTGCCAATCATCATGCGCTGGAACATCACAAAAAAGTGGGCTCGGCCGGTTATGCTATTCCGGGACATCGTTTTGCGGTATTAAATGCACAGCATCAGGAAGTTGCCGCGGGTGAAATTGGCACGCTGGCGCTGGATGAATCACAATCTCCATTAATGTGGTTTAAAGGCTATGCCGGACATAACCGTAAATCCTTTGTGGGCCAGTACTATTTAACCGGTGATACGGTGCGTTTAAATGAGCTGGGCGGAATTGATTTTATTGGGCGTGCAGACGATGTCATTACAACTTCGGGCTATCGGGTCGGACCGTTTGATGTCGAAAGCACCTTGCTGGAATGCGAGGAAGTGCTGGAATCAGCCGTGGTGGGTAAACCGGACCCGGCGCGTACTGAAATCGTTAAAGCCTTTGTGGTGCTAAAAGCACAATTTGCTGCAAGTCCGGCACTGGAACAAAAACTACAGCATTATGTGCGTTCACGTTTATCCAAACATGCTTATCCGAAAGAGATTGAATTTGTCGAGGCTTTACCCAAAACCTCCAGCGGCAAGATTCAACGCAATATCCTTAAGCAGCAGGAAATTGATAAACAGATACTGTTGGAAAAAGTCAGTTAAGAGGAGATAGAAGACAATTAAAATTATTTAATTTATGTAATTTGTATGTCATTACATTTGGTTTCTTGATATTGATTTTTATCAGTTTTATTTTTATCTATAAAAAGTCACGCAAGAATCTGCAAAATACAGGTCAAAGCGTGACTTTTTTTTATGGCTATTTCAAGGCGTATATGTGGCTGTTATAAATCCATTTTCTGGTGTTCAGAATTGGGTTCACCAGTTTTACCGGTCAGATTGCCTTTCAGTACTTTAAATAACTGGGTGACTTTATTGTCGGTGACATTCCAGTATTCGGCACTAATCGCTTCTGCCACCAGAACACGCACCGAAGGATCATCCTTGCCGTTAAACCAGTTTTCCGCCCATGGATTCCAGAGCTGATCAATCAGGGCGCGATCTGTACTGATTTGCGCATGTGCACTCATCGACACATAAATCCCGTCTGAGGGTTTGGAGAACGCCAGACCAATCTGGTTACGGCCGCTGGTCACTGCTGTAACCAGATCATTGCTGTCACGCAAAATAAAATACAAATTCTGACGTTCATGCAGCTTTTCAGAATTGAGCATGGTCATTGGCTGTGCATGAATTTCTTGGGTTTCGGTGTGGTGACTGATCATGGTGAAGCGTACATCTTTAATCAGTTCCCATAATTTGTCGCGGTTATGTTGATCGTTCATGTGCTCTGCTCCTGATGTCAGTAAATGCGCTTTTACGCAAAAGAACTCATTCACAAGCAGAGTAAAACGATTTTTGTGCTTCACGTAGCGGTCTCACCTAACTCATACAGATTCAGGGTAAAACAATATCTGCGCTCAACAAAAGCGTATCAGGCAAGACAGTTGTTTACATATCATCCAGACCAAGAGGTTATACATAAAACGAAGGGCGGCGAACACCGAAAAAACAGTGGGTAAGGCTGTTAAAAAAAATCAATCGAATTACACTATAGCCAGCAAAAAACAGGAAGATAAATGGTGACACTTGAGGATAACTGGCAGGAACTGAGCGATGCAGAAATGCATTTATATAGTCGCCAGATTTTGCTGGATGGCTGGGATATCGAAGCGCAGGAAAAATTAAAACTGGCCAATGTGCTGATTGTCGGCTGTGGCGGTATCGGCTGTAGCAGTGCTGAACTGTTGGCGCGCGCCGGGGTCGGAAAAATCACCCTCATTGATGCCGATACGATTGAAATCAGTAATTTGCAACGTCAAATTGCCTATAGCACAGAAGATTTAGGCTTCTATAAGGCCGACATTCTGGCCAAGCGTCTGCAAAAGATTAATCCGCATATTCAGGTACATGCCATCACAGCCAAACTGGATGACAGCAATGCTATCGGACTGATTGCCCAGCAGGATCTGGTTTTAGATGGCTGTGATAATTTCAGTACCCGTTATCTGGTCAATCGTGTTTGTGTGCAGCATCAGGTGGCGCTGATTAGCGCCTCGGCTATTGGTTTTCAGGGCCAGCTGTTTATGGTGGAAGGCGATTCGGCTTGTTATGAATGCCTGTTTCCAAAAGAAGATCAGGCCAATGAAAGCCTGCGCTGCGCCGATTCCGGTGTGCTGGCCACGACTCCGAATGTGATGGCCAGTTTACAGGCGCATCATACCTTGATCTATTTAGGTCTGGGAATTGCTGCGTTAAAACAGAAGCTGCTGCTCTGGGATGGGCTGAGTTTAAAACAGCGCCTGCTGGCGTTTGAAAAAGACCGAAATTGCCCATGCTGTCAGGCAAGATAAATCTATCTGACACCAATTTTTTGCTACACTGACTCAAATTTAATTTCATCGAAGACATTATGAAAAACAATATCTGGTTAGATGGCCTTCGTTCCGTGGCGCGTATGGGCGAAACGGCAGTCGTGGCGGCCAAAGCCGGCCTGAAATATGCGACTGAAAAACCCAGCAATGCCAAACTGATGCGTGAAACCTTTGAATCGCTCGGTTCAACCTATATCAAGCTGGGGCAGTTTATTGCCAGCACGCCATCTTTGTTTCCACGTGAGTATGTGGAAGAGTTTCAGGGCTGTTTAGATCAAACTCCATCATTGCCGTTTAGCTATGTACAGCAGGTGCTGGCTTCAGAATTCGCCGGGCGTGATTTAGGCGAAATTTTTGCCTCGATTGATGAAACCCCGCTGGCTTCGGCTTCCATTGCCCAGGTGCATGCTGCCAAGCTGGTCTCGGGCGAAGATGTGGTGATTAAAGTCCAGAAACCGGGTGTGGAAACCATTTTATATACTGACCTGAATGTGCTGCACTGGGCCACCAAGCTGCTGGAAAAAGCCGTACCAAAAGTAAAATTCGCCTCTCTGGCCGATATTGTCGAAGAAATTAAAGTCCGTATGGTGCGCGAAGTCGACTTTATTGAAGAAGCCAAAAACCTGGATGATTTTGTCAATTATCTGAACCTGACCCAGAATCAGGCTGCAACAGCGCCAAAGGTGTATCATCAGTATTCCACTCGCCGGGTGTTGACCATGCAGCGTCTTTTCGGGGTGCCTTTAACCGATTTTGAAGTGGTAAAACAGTATGCCAAAGACCCGTCGCAGGTGTTAATTACCGCCATGAATACCTGGTTTGGCAGCCTGATGATGTGTAACAGTTTCCATGCCGACCTGCATGCCGGCAACCTGATGTTGCTGGAAGATGGCCGCGTCGGTTTTATTGATTTTGGGATTGTCGGGCAGCTGAAGCCGGAAGTCTGGACCGCCTGTATCGCCTTTATGGATGCCTTGCAGAATACTGACTACACGCTGATGGCGGAAAACATGCTGAAAATGGGCATGACCGATACCCAGATTAACACCCAGGTGCTGGCGCAAGATTTGGAACGTCTGTTTAGTGGTGTACTGCTGGCCGATCCCCAGGAAATCCTCAGTTCAAATCCGGCCGATTTAAATGACATCATGATGGATATGGTGGCGGTTGGTGAACGTCATGGCATTCGTTTCCCGCGTGATTTTGCGCTGCTGTTCAAGCAAATGTTGTACTTTGACCGTTTCATGCGTATCTTGGCGCCGTATACCGATATTTATGCCGACCAGCGCTTGCAGATGGTACAAAGTATGGACCCAAATCTGCTGCTCAAACATTAATTTATAGACATCGCTCAGCTTTTATATAACAAGCTGTTGCTGTTACATCGCAAAGCGACACGTGATGCTGATGTGGCAGGCAGGCGATGATTCACGTTATACACGCCCGAGTAATCCGATGGACGCAATTATTATTGAAGGCTTAAAGGTCGAAACAGTGGTGGGCTGTTTTAACTGGGAGCGTCAGATTATCCAGCCTTTGCTGCTGGACTTAAGCATTCAGTGCAGTCTGGAGCAGGCTGCCTGTTCTGATGAACTGGAAGATACCCTGAACTATGCCGAAATTTGCGAAATTTCTGCGCAAGTGATTCAGGCCGCTCAGCCAAAATTGATTGAACATGCAGCAAAGCTGGTGCTGGATGCACTTTTTGCTCACTATCCTACAGTTGAATCGATTATGATTAGCATCCGCAAGCCTGCCATTATCCCGCAAGCCCAATCTGTAGGAATTCGTCTTGAACGCCACCGAAACGATTTTCGCCCTAGCACTGGCGAGTAATTCTCATCCTGAACAGCATTTTCAACAGGCATTTGCTGCGCTGTCGCGTTTGGGGCGTTTGCAGTGTTCCTCGATTTATCTGATTCCGTGCCGGGATGGGATTGGTGCGGATTACTGGAATGCCGCCTGTCTGCTCAAGAGTGAACACAGTGTCGAGCAGATTCTGGCCTTGCTAAAACAGTTAGAAGCAGATTCCGGGCGGGTACGACCTTCACATCAAATCAGTTTAGATGTGGATTTAATTGCTTGGGGGACAAGCCTGGAGCAAATGCAATTTAATCCGAAAAAATTACCGCTGGCTCTGGATGTAAAAATCCCGATGTTCGAGCTGTGGCACAATGCGGCATTTGCTCATCAGCCCCATCCATTTCCTGTAATTCAATGTTCAGCGTGAAGATGACATGATTTATCAGCAAGCCCGGTTTTTATACCGGGCTTTTTAAATTAAGTAGATAAATTGGTCGTGTTGATTTTACTTAAGCTTGCACACGCATGATAAAACAGCCTGCGAGGATGCAGGCTGTTTTTGGAATCTTTCATCAAACATGATGAAGATAAAACGCTTAAATATAATAACTGGTCTTGGTCATCAGTTTTGAAATACCGGTCATAGCAATACGTACAGGCGCAGGGAGATCAACCCCGCCTGCATTTAGCGCCGTATCACGATGATGCAGCTCATCCTCGTTCATTTGTTCCAGAATTTTGCGCGAGCGTTCATCATGTGCTGGCAATTGACGAATATGATCTTCTAAATGCAGGCTGACCTGACGCTCAGTTTCAGCGACAAAACCTAAGCTATATTTGTCTCCGGCAATTCCGGCAATAGCGCCCATGCCAAAAGATAGTCCGTACCAGACCGGATTGAGCAGGCTGGTATGGCTATCCAGTTCTTTTAAACGGTCTTCACACCAGGCCAAATGATCCTGTTCTTCAATGGCGGCCTGTTCCATTTCGCGGCGTACATTCGGGAGCTTCGCTGTCAGTGCCTGACCATGATACAGCGCCTGCGCACAAACTTCACCACTATGATTGACCCGCATTAATCCCGCCACATGACGCGCTTCACTCACTGCTAATTGAGTTGGAGTATTTTGCCCAGGATTATCGCGCTGAGCCGAGGTGACACCCGGAACCAGGCTGCGTAAGGCCTGATCAAATGAATGAATAAACTTGTCGAGACCGGTGTAATGACGCATGAATTTAATCCTCCAGAGGGTCTGCTGCAGTATCAAGCATAGACTTGAGTTTAAACAAGAGCCAGATGGTGAATATGGCGCTTAAAACAGCAGTAATACAAAACAGAATTTTAAGGTCAATTTGCAGCACGCTTAAAATAATAATCGAGAAGATGGCTGAAGAAACCATAAAAATCGCATTTAAAATGTTATTGGCTGCCACCACCCGGGCACGATGCGAGCGCGGTGAATAGGCCTGCATCATGGCATATAGGGGCACAATATAAAAACCACCGCTAATACCGAGCAAGGTCACGGCTAGCATCACATGATAATAACTCCAGCCTTGCTGAAAGACTTCACTTAAGCCCAGCAGTTCGCCAGTTTGTGGTGGTACAAAGGCCAGTGCAGCAGCCAGATAAAACGCAAATACGGTTAAACCGACCGCACCAATCGGTACCATCTTGATATTTACCTCGGTGCCGCCAATTTTACGACAGAGTAATGAACCGACACCAATCCCGACCGAGAAGAAAGTTAGCAATAAGCTGACCACATTTTCAGAAGCATGCAGGTTTTGCTGGGTCAGCTGCGGAATTTGGGTCAGATACGTCGCGCCATAAAACCAGTACCAGGAGTTACCGAGTAAAATCAGAAAAATCAGCGGCAGGTTTTTGGCATATTTTAAGGTTTGAATACTGGTACGGAAAAAGTTCCAGTCCACCTCTAACTGCGGTGCAGCAATCGGCTGTTTTAAAATAAAACGGCTGGCAAGATAACCGACCACGGCAATAGCCAGCACGGTCAGGCTGATCCAGAGTAAATTACCAGCGGAGAGGGAAATCACCGCGCCGCCTAGAATCATCCCGACCAGAATGGCAATTGAGGTGCCGGACTGGAACAGCGCATTTCCCGACATCAACTCATTCGGTTTCAGGATTTCTGGCAAAATCGCATATTTGATGGGACCAAAAAAGGTCGATTGGGTACCCATTAAAAACAGGGCAAACATCAGCAACCATAAGTTGCCAATCAGGAAGCCGACCGTGGCCAGTAACATCACCGCAATTTCCAGCAGTTTTAAATAACGCACCAGCTGCGAGCGTTCATATTTATCGGCAATTTGTCCGGCTGTGGCCGAGAAAATAAAATAGGGCAAAATGAACAGCAGTGCCGCCAGATTATTCAGGGTGCTGATACTGCCAGATTGCTGACTGATCCAGCCATAGGTAATCACCAGCAGCAAAGCCTGCTTAAACACGTTGTCATTCAGCGCGCCCAGAAACTGGGTACAGAACATGGGCAAGAAGCGTCGTGTGGCTAGCAAATTTTCATTTTTTTCCATAAGAAGTGGACTTCATTAGTTTTATTAAGAAATGTGACCAATTGATATAATTGCCCGAAAATCATGTATGATATTTTGCAGTGTTTTCACTGTTGAAAAAATCCAATAAATTAGAGTCTGTTAGCGAACATTTCATTGCGGATTTTTCCATTAAAAAGATTAAATTTAGAGTTTTCTATGCTTGTGAACCGAACTTTTAAAAAGTCTGCGCTGTCTAACAGTATGCATGCCATAATTCAGTGGAGGCATTCCAGACAACTTTGTCTGAGCATCTTTTTAAGTTTAGTCGCACAGCAGGGCTTTAGTCAAAATCCTCCCGCAGTGGCGGAACCGGCGAGCGATCCGGTCGCATCGGCCGACATGAAACAGGAAATTCGCGATCTGGCGCTCAGCCAAGGCAAAGATACCCCTGAAGAATTAGAAAAAATTGAGAATTTTCAGGTGCCCAGCACTGAGCCGGACAGTCTGGAGATGTTGCAACAGCAGCAAAATAGCAGTGAACCGATAGCCGCTTTTCAGCCAATTGAACTGGAAAATCTGGATGATTTACCGGTAATGCCGGTCGATGCCAATATGGCCGCAGAAATTTTCCAGATCGCTGAACAGGCCAAACAGGAAGCACGCCAGTATCGCGCCGAGCAGAATACCGAAGTACTGATTAATGATGCCACCCAGCAGGAACTGGCCGAAATTAACCAGTCTCCGGTCAATGTCGACCAGCTCATGGACAGTATTCGCGCCGACAGCCAGATTGTGGTGGAAGCGAATACCTCCGGCCGAACCCTGACTGAATTGGGCCTGAATACAGAAGTGGCCGATGCCGATAAACCGGGGTTTTTCCGGCGCTTGCTGTATAAGGTACGTCCACCGCGTGAGTTAAATACTGCACGGGTGCCCCGGATTAGTGCCGATGTGGTGATTACCGGCGCCGAAAATAGTGGTGAAGTTTCCGCAGAGGCCTATGCCACGGCACTGGAAAATCTGCGTGCCAATGTGCGCGGCAAACTGTCCAGTTTTACCCAGGAATCTTTTGCCGATTTTCCCTCGGCTTTACCACAGCTGCGTTCTTTATCTAATCAGGCGGCACAGGCCGTCGGCTTTTATCATGCCGAATTCAAGTTTGAAAAGCTGAATGACAGCCGGGTGCGGGTTCTGGTTACACCAAATACACCGGTGCGTGTGCAGGAGCAGAATATTGAATTTAGCGGCCCAGGTGAGAATCTGGCACAGTTCCAGGTAATTCGCGTCCTGCCCGATCAGGATGTGGGCGATGTGTTTCACCACGGTCTGTATGAAGAGACCAAAACCCGGATTAATGATGCTGCCTCCAATAACGGTTTCTTTGATGGCTATTGGCGCCTGCATGACGTGAAAGTGGCGCAGCCGCAAAATACTGCCGATATTAATCTGCGCTATGAAACCGGCGAGCGTTATACGTTGGGGCCGGCCCAGTTCCGGATGAGCGATCCGAGCAAAGAATTTCCTCTGGATATGGATATTCTGGAAAGCATGGTGCCGTGGGAAGATGGCGCCGATTATACTTTCTGGCGGGTCAACGGTCTGGCCAATAACCTGACCAACTCACGTTATTTTAACTATACGTTGGTCGATACCATGCGTCCCGATCCGCTGGAACGCCCAACAGAGTTGCCACCGGATATTCAGGCCCTGGTTGATCAGCGCAAACTTTCCGCTGAAGACTTCCAGCCGGTTCAGGACCAGAAAGATTTAAGCTCGACTGAAGAAGTGACCCAGTCAGTGGTGGATGAAGACCAGTTTGCCGGCACTCAGGAAGCCGAGCAGAATGAAAACATCCGTCAGCTGCGGGTCGAACAGGAAACCCAGCAATCAGAAGAAGAGCGGCTAAAAGAACAGGCACGTCTGGAAAAGAAAATTCCGGTGATTGTGACTTTGAACGCCGATAAGCTGAACAGTGCAGAAGTCGGTGCCGGTTATGGCACAGATACCGGAATGCGTGTACGCGGCCAGTATCGCCGGGCCATTGTTAACCGTCGTGGTCACTCCTTCGATGCCAACCTGGAACTGTCTGAAATCCGCCAGTCTTTAGATGGCCGCTATAGCATTCCTTATAATCATCCACTGAATGACTATATTACCTTGGTGGCCGGTTATGAACGTGAAGAGCGTAGTGATGTTTCTGCCGGCAATGACCTGTTAATTGAATCGGCAGTGGCCGGCGCCGACCGGATTATTAAAAATCCGCGTGGCAGCTGGCAACATGCTTATGGTCTGCGTTACCGTCTGGACCGTTTAACCCAGAACGGTGTGGTCGATATTGACAAGATTCCTGACGCCTTTATTGGTAATGGTTCCACCGAACAGCAGTCTTTACTGTTCGGTTATGAACTGTCGCGCACCGACAGCAGCCCGCGTGTCAATCCGACCCGTGGTTTCAAGCAGATTTATAAAGTTGAACTTGGCAGTGAAAGTCTGTTGTCCGATGCTGATATGGCAATTTTGAATGCCGGCTGGCGTTTTATTTATTCTCTGGGTGAAAATAACGATCATCAGTTTGTCGGTCGTGCCGATTTGGGTTATATCGTGACCGAAGATTTTAGCAAAGTGCCTTATAATCTGCGTTACTTTGCTGGTGGGGATCAGACCATTCGCGGTTTTGACTTTAAGAGCCTGTCTCCGCAAATTGATGGCTTTAAAATTGGTGGACAAGCACTTGGGGTGGGCTCGCTGGAATATAACTATCAATTCAGGGAAGGCTGGCGCGCCGCAATTTTTAGCGATTTTGGTAATGCCTATGATGCCGATTTTAGCAATCCGACCGAATACAGTGTCGGTTTAGGGGTACGCTGGGCATCACCAATTGGCCCAATTCGGGTTGATGTCGCTTCGGGCATTTCGGATGAGAATCATCCAATTCGTCTGCATTTCTTTATTGGCTCGCAATTATAAAATTAAGATTTAGAGAGAACTATGGCTGAAGTTGAACAGCAACCAAATACCCCCGCGCCTGTACCCAAAAAGCGCAGAATAGTCAGAAGTGCCTTGTTGTCACTGCTGTTTATGGTGGTGTTGCTGGTATCGGCTTTGGCAATCATGTTCTCGACCGACCGTGGCAGTAAATTCCTGCTTGACCGGGTGCTGGAACGTCAGCAGATCATTCAGTATGAATATGAAGGCGGGAACTTATTGCGCGGTATTATCCTGCGCAATATTCTGGTCACACTGAAATCGGTGGATGTCAAAATTGACCGCGCTGATGTCATGCTGGGCTGGCGCGCCGTGCTGAATAAGGAAATCCATTTTACCCATGCCGATGTGCGTAATCTGCAAATTACCACCAAAGGACCGCCAAGTGATGGACCATTCAAGTTTAATGAAATCCGTCTGCCTTTTGTACTCCGGCTTGATCATGCCGATCTGGACCGTTTGCTGATTCAGACTTCAGGTGGCAGCAAAGTCAATTTTTATGATGTGATCCTGAACGATGCGCTGTGGTCGGGCACCAAACTGGAATTTGAAGATTCCAGTATGCGTATGGATTATCTGTCGGTCAAAAATGCCAGCGGCGATATGGATTTTTATGGCAAATATCCGCTGAATGCCATTGGCGATGTGAATTTACCTTCGTTAAACAACAGCCTAAATATTCATGATATTAAAGTCGTCGCCAAAGGGTCTTTAGATACCGTTCAGGCCGGGGTGGCGACCTATACGCCCGATTTGCTCACCGGTTGGGTGGTGCTGCATCCGATGCGTAAAAATGTGCCCATGTTTGGCGAGCTGCAGTTCAATCAATACCACTGGCCGCTGTTACAAGACTGGGAGCTGTATACAGAAGACGGCACAGCCAAGTTTAAGGGTGATATTAAACGTCTGGATTTAGATGTCGCTACCGATCTGACGGGTAAAGATCTTCCAAAAGGACAATATACCGCGCTTATGCATACCGATCTGGTCAATCAGCTGAACATCAGCAACTTAAATGGCCAGCTGATGCAGGGCGCCGTGAATGTGGCTGGTGTGGTCGGCTGGAACGAGCGCGTCAGCTGGGATATTACCGGTCGCCTGGACAAGATTAATCCGAAAGACCCACTCATTCCGCAAGTGGTGCAGGATTTTCTGCCGCCAAGTCTGGATGCTCAAATTGCCTCTAAAGGCCATTTAGAAAATGGAACTCATCTGACGGCGCAGGTCGATTTCGACCGCTATGAAACCTGGAACCTGAAACTGGATCAGAATGCGCCGAAAAACCGCCAGCCAAACCCCATGGTACTGGATGTGCGCTGGAACAATATTGACCGCGCGATGCCTTATATTGGCTGGTTATCCAGTGAATCGGGTGATGTGCAGATGGCCCTGGTCGAAGGCCAGCAAAAGATTTTTGTCGCAACCCAGGTGGCGCAGCATGAGCAGGGTGCTTTACCAGCGGGCATGTATAAGGCTGAGCTGAATCTGAAGAACAATAATCTGGATGTACCAAGCTTTAGTTATAACGCCGGCGCCAGCACCTTGACGGGCCGTGCGCTGATTGAACTGCCAACCGACAAACGCCAGCTCAAATGGAATGCTACCTTAAACGCGGATAATTTTAATCCGAAAATCATTGCTGATGCTGCTCCGGTCAATCTGCTGAATGGCCGTTTGCAGGCCAATGGTTTTGCCCGTCCAAACCAGCAGATTATTCATTTAAACAATATTGATTTACGCGGTCGTCTGGCCGAGCAGGATGAAACGGTGCATCTGACCGGGAACAGTACCGTGGCCTTGCTGTTTCATGATGAGCGTGCGGGTGGCGGCTTCAAGAGCTTTGCGGTCAATTATGATGGCGCACTCAACAGCAGTCTGCTGCAAGCCAGTCAGGGCAGTTTAAAGCTGAAACTGTCCGGTACACCGGAGCTGATCAAGATTTCAGACCTGCGTCATGACGGTGTGGCCGGGCAGATTCTGGCCAATGGTATGCTGAACCTGAAAAATGGCATTGGCTGGAACCTGAACGCCTCTTTAATCCGCTTTAAACCGCATTATTTTGTCTCGAGTGTGCGCGGCGAGCTGTCGGGCAATGTACGTACCCAAGGGGTTTGGTCAGATCAGCTTAAACGCATCAATATTGAAAAGCTCAATTTGGCCGGCATGATCAACAATAAACCGGTACGTGGTACCGGTAATCTGGCCCTGTTGATGGATGCCAATCAGCAAGGTTTCCTGCCGCAGCAGTTTGAGGCCAATAATTTATATCTGGCCTATGCCAAGAACCAGATTCAGGCTACTGGTAATGCACAAAACCTGAGAATCAAACTGAATGCACCAGCACTGTATGAACTGTATGCCGGTTTGCGTGGCCGTGCTTATGGCTATTTAAATGTGCAGTCGCAACCACGTTTGCAGGCCACCGCCAATCTGGTGGTCGATGATTTTGGTTTAAATAACCTGTTTAGCGTGCGCAAAATGCGTTTACGCGGTGAATTGCCGACCTCGGAAAATACCCCAACCTTGCTTACGGCCAGTCTGGAAAATTTACGTAGCGGCAACCGTGAAATTCAAAAAGGCGAGATTTCACTGGCCGGTACCCGCCAGGCGCATCTGCTGAAAGTGAAAGCGGAAAACCGTTTAAGTAGCTTCTATGTGCAGCTGGCCGGCGGCTTTAATGCTGAAAATAACTGGCTGGGTCAAATCCAGAAAGGTGATTTTGACTCCTTAAGAACCCGTCTGGTGCAGCGTCAGAATGCCTCGGTCATCTTCCAGACCAAAACCAGTGATCTGTTTGTGGGTGCGCATTGCTGGATGAGCCAGCAAAGCCAGTTGTGTTTTGACCAGCCAATTCGGGTCAATAAAAACCGAGGCAATGTGTCCTTTGTAACGCGCAATGTCGACCTGAACGATTTTGCCGCCTTTATGCCGGAAGGTCTGGCGATTACCGGTAAAGTCAATGGACATGCCAAAGCCTCCTGGGCACAAGGCCAGCGGCCAAAAATTGATGCACGTCTGGTAACCCGTAATGGGGTTATTGGTCTGGCAGGTGATGACCCGCAAGAACTGGGTTCGACCTTAAGCTATGATCAGGTGGCTGTGGTGGCTAAAAGTATTGCCGAAGGTCTGCAAATTCGACTGGATGTGAAAACCCCGGAAATTGGTGCCGGTTATGCCAATGTTATTATTGATCCATATACCGAGCGTAAGCCGATGCGCGGTGAAATTGCCTTTAATGAAGTGCAGTTAAAAGTCTTTAAGCCGTTTATTGCCGATGTGCGTTCTATGGCCGGGGTATTGTCCTTTGCCGGTAAGGTCGGTGGTACGTTAACCCAGCCATTACTGACCGGTGAAATGCGTCTGAAAGATGGTGCCATCAGCATGATTTCCCTGCCGGTGAACCTGACCAATGTGCAGCTGTATTCCTCGATTCGGCAGGATTCGGCCACAATTAATGGCGCATTTAACAGCGGTCAGGGTGTGGGGCATTTAACCGGTCATGTTGACTGGAAAGGTGTACCAAAAATTCAGCTGAACTTAAAAGGGGATAATCTGCTGGTGCGTCAGGCACCGCTAATTACTGCCATTGTGACGCCGGATTTATCCATGGAGGTTTTCCCGACCCAGAAACGTTTAAGCTTAAATGGCAAGGTCGATGTGCCGCGTGCGTTAATTTCCATGCCTGAGGCTTCTGATCCGGTGGTGAACCTGTCTTCAGATGTGCGTGTGGTGCATGAAGGGCAAGACCAGCTGGCGGTATTACGCTCTGCACGTCCTTGGGATATTCGTGCCGATCTGGAACTGAATCTGGGCGATCAGGTCATCTTCCAGGGCTTTGACAGCCGTATTCCACTGGTGGGCCGTCTGTATCTGAGTCAGCGTGGTCTGGAAACCGCCATGCGCGCCAATGGTGCAATTGGGGTTAGCCAGCGCGTCAAGATTGAAGCCTATGGCCAAAGTCTGGATTTAAACCGTGCCATCGCCCGTTTTAATGGACCATTAGCCAATCCGAGTCTGGATATTGATGCCAACAAGAGCGTACAGGGTAGCGTAGTCGGGGTGCGGGTGACCGGAACGGCTTCTGGTCCGAATATTCAGGTCTATAACGATGCCGGCTTGTCCGAGCAGGAAGCACTAAATGCCCTGATTACCGGCCGGATTAACGAAGGTGCCAGCGGTTTAAGCCAGACCGACAGTTTCCGTTCCGATGTCAACAATACCATTGCGGCGGCAGGTATCAGTCTTGGTTTAGGCGGCACGCGTGCCCTGACCAACCAGATTGGGCGTACCTTTGGTTTAAGTGGGTTGGCTTTAGATGCACAGGGTACGGGGGATGATACCCAGGTCAGCCTGACCGGTTATATCACTCCGGATCTGTTTATCCGTTATGGCGTGGGCGTGTTTACCCCGGTGAACAAGCTGACTTTGCGTTATCAGATGAACAAACGTCTGTATCTGGAAGCCAGTCAGTCGCTGGAACGTGCCGTGGATATTTTCTATAACTGGCGTTTCTAAGCTGTATGACCTTAACTTGAAAATGTGCTCAACACGGGCGCATTTTTTCTGGCCGATTTCTCATTCACGATAACTTTGATTATCATAGCGGAAATAGGAGAGTATGCATGAACAAACTATTCGCTTTGGCTGCCGTAATTGCATTGGCCGGCTGTGCAGAGAAAAAGCCCTTAACCCCAGAAGAGCAATGGAAAGGTTACTGTACCAGTGTTGGCAATGCAGCACGAACCATCATGCTGGATCGTCAAAATGCCATTGAAAAAGATCAGGCACTGGCCCATGCGGAAAAAGTAGAAGATGAAACCACACGCAAATTTATTTTTGAGATTATTGAAACGGTCTATGCCATGCCTGAACAGGAAGTGAAGGGTGATGTAGATGCCGCGCGTGAGAAAATTAAAACGCAATATACAGAAAAATGTCTGGCTACGCCGTATGACGAAATGCCGGATTATCGACGTTTTTAAGTCATGAACCCAAAATGCCAGATGACATATTTGTAATCTGGCATTTTTTTGTGCTCACTATTTCTGCATATAGATAACAATAATCAAAATTCGCTGCGATGATCTATTTTTTTAAGCGGATATTTAACCTAATTTTCCTTCCTCTACTTATTTCTAAATAGCCTAAGCAATATAAATATATATTGTGACACTTTTCTTTAGCATCAATATAGAAAAGCTTATCTTTTTAATGAATAATGGATTAACAATAGCCAGAAGAAAGGAGCACATCATGGACGTGATTGGTTATCTGCATCATGCAGATTTGCTCTTGGAAGATGAACAGGGCGTGACCATTATTGGCAATAGCAACTATGTGCTCAGTATTGGAGATAAAGTCTATTTTCAACAACTTATTGATGCTGACAGCAAGCGTTATCAGGTCAATATCTCCTTTGCCAGTGCCGGGCATAGTACCCTGCATGAAGATCAAATTCAGGTCAAATTTGAGGGTAGCCGCGAACATCTGCAGCAATATTTAAACAGTACAACGGTACACTAAGGTTGAATAGTAATTGGAACCCGGAAAAGGCAGCATAGTGTTGCCTTTTTTCTATTTAGAATTCGGTTAAAGTGGATTAAAAGCAGCAATGACGGGTCTAAACGTGCTCCGCTTGATTATTGTATAAACAATATGAACATCATTTAGTTATAAAATAATGAGCATCACAAAGAAACACCTTCCTTGCATTAACTTTTAACTGGAATTTTAGTAAAATTTTGCAGTCCATATTACTTGTGAAGCTTTGAACAAGCTGGAATTCACAGGTAATTTTTTAAAAAAGAGGAATAACACCGTGCTAGAAGCTTACCGCCAACACGTTGAAGAACGTGCCGCACTCGGAGTCCCACCGAAGCCACTTGATGATGCTCAAACCGCTGCATTAGTTGAATTATTAAAAAACCCGCCAGCTGGTGAAGAAGCTTTCTTGGTTGATTTGCTTGAAAACCGTGTTCCAGCGGGTGTAGACCAAGCTGCTTATGTAAAAGCTGCTTTCCTGTCTGCTGTTGCAAAAGGCGAAGCGACTTCTCCATTAGTTTCTAAAGAACGTGCGGTTTACTTACTAGGTACTATGCTTGGTGGTTATAACGTAGCGCCTTTAGTTGAACTTCTGGAAAATGCTGAACTTGGTGGTTTAGCGGCTGACGCTCTGAAGAAAACCCTGCTTGTATTTGATGCATTCCACGACGTTGCTGAAAAAGCAAAAGCGGGCAATGATAATGCGAAAGCAGTACTTCAATCATGGGCTGAAGCTGAATGGTTCACTAGCCGTCCAGACGTTCCAGAAGAAATCAAACTGACTGTTTTCAAAGTAACAGGCGAAACGAATACTGACGACTTGTCACCTGCACAAGACGCGTGGAGCCGTCCAGACATTCCATTGCACGCAAATGCAATGCTGAAAAACGTTCGTGATGGTATCAACCCAGAAGTTCCTGGTGAAGTTGGTCCATTAAACCAAATTAAAGAACTGATCGCGAAAGGTAACCAGGTTGCTTACGTTGGTGACGTTGTTGGTACCGGTTCTTCTCGTAAATCTGCAACGAACTCTGTGCTTTGGTTCTTCGGTGACGAACTTCCACACATTCCAAACAAAAAAGATGGCGGTTACTGCTTAGGTGGTAAGATTGCTCCGATTTTCTTCAACACCATGGAAGATGCGGGTGCATTACCAGTTGAGATCGATGTTTCTAACATGAACATGGGTGATGAAATCACACTGAAAATCGATCACGCTGCTGCAAAAGTAACTGCGTTCAAAAACGGCGAACAAATTGCTGAATCTGAACTGAAAACTCCAGTACTTCTAGACGAAGTACGTGCCGGTGGCCGTATTAACCTGATCATTGGTCGTGGTTTAACTGGTAAAGCACGTGAAGCTTTAGGTCTTGAGCCATCTTCTTTATTCCGTACTCCAGTACAACCTGCTGACTCTGGCAAAGGCTTCACTTTAGCGCAGAAGATGGTTGGTCGTGCATGTGGTCTTCCAGAAGGTCAAGGCGTTCGCCCTGGTACTTACTGCGAACCGAAGATGACCACTGTTGGTTCTCAAGATACAACTGGTCCTATGACTCGTGACGAGTTAAAAGACCTGGCTTGCTTGGGCTTCTCTGCTGACCTGGTAATGCAATCTTTCTGTCACACAGCTGCGTATCCAAAACCAGTTGACGTGCAAATGCAACACACACTACCTGACTTCATCATGAACCGTGGTGGTGTATCTTTACGTCCAGGCGACGGTATTATCCACTCTTGGTTAAACCGTATGCTTCTTCCAGATACAGTTGGTACTGGTGGTGACTCGCATACTCGTTTCCCAATTGGTATTTCATTCCCGGCGGGTTCTGGTCTGGTAGCGTTCGCTGCTGCGACTGGTGTTATGCCACTGGATATGCCTGAATCTGTACTTGTGAAGTTCAAAGGTAAAATGCAGCCTGGTATCACTCTACGTGACCTGGTACACGCGATTCCTTACTACGCAATTAAAGAAGGTGACCTGACTGTAGAGAAGAAAGGTAAGAAAAATATCTTCTCTGGTCGTATCTTAGAGATCGACTTAACAGAAATGGAAACTGACTTAACTGTTGAGCAAGCATTCGAATTGTCTGATGCTTCTGCTGAACGTTCTGCTGCAGGCTGTGCGATCACGCTTTCTGAAGAGAAAGTTGCTGAATACCTACGTTCTAACATCACCATGCTGAAGTGGATGATTTCACAAGGTTATGGCGATGCTCGTACTATGGCGCGCCGTGTTGAGAACATGGAAAAATGGTTAGCGAACCCATCACTGCTTAAAGCTGATGCTGATGCTGAATACACTAAAGTGTATGAAATTGACCTTGCTGACATCAACGAACCTATCCTGTGCTGCCCGAACGATCCAGATGATGCGAAACTGCTTTCTGACGTTCAAGGCGACAAGATTGATGAAGTATTCATCGGTTCTTGTATGACGAACATCGGTCACTTCCGTGCAGCTGGTAAACTTCTAGATAAAGTTCCTGGTGGTTCTTTATCTACTCGTCTATGGTTGGCTCCTCCAACGCGTATGGACGAACACCAGTTAATGGAAGAAGGCTTCTTCAACATTTATGGTAAAGCTGGTGCGCGTACTGAAATGCCAGGTTGTTCATTATGTATGGGTAACCAAGCACGTGTTGCACCGAACACGACTGTAGTATCTACATCTACACGTAACTTCCCGAACCGTTTAGGTCAAGGCGCGAATGTATACTTGGCTTCTGCTGAGCTTGCATCTGTTGCTGCGGTTCTTGGTAAATTACCAACTCCAGAAGAGTATCAACAATACGCTTCTCAAATCGACAGCATGTCTGCTGACATTTACAAGTACTTGAACTTCGATCAAATGTCTGAATATACAGATGCTGCTGAAAAGGTAGATACGAAGAAAATTGCTGCTGCTCAATTGTCTTAATTGATTAAGTAGTTAATAAGAAAATCCCACGTCATGTGGGATTTTCTTTATTTAATAGAATCTTACTAATAATAGACTTCTTGCGAAAGTATGGTTTTATCTAATTTTTGAATTGGCTAAAACCGCATAAAATATAGCTTTCGGCTGCTTAAAATTTGACTAACGCAAGAAGTCTAATAAAACTGTAATTTAGAAATTGGCCTTATGAAACTAAAGAATTTATCTTTTATATTATTAACATTTTGTTCTACACAAATTTTTGCAGAAGTGTCGTATACGAAGTTAGCAAACATAAAATTGGTTGATGAAAGTATATATCCCACAGGATATGACATTCAGTCTGAAGTGGAAAATTTGATTAGAGAGAAAAAGTTCAAAGATATTTCAAACAAAGCACAACAGCTTTTAAATAGTGAAGAATATAATTTTGATGGTAAGTTTAAACATACTAGTTATTTAGATTCTTTTCTTGGGATTGTAAATAAACATCGAGTAACTTCTCCAAATTATTATAAAGAAAATATAGCAATCGCACAGAAATGGATTAAGGCTGAACCAGAGTCACCATTAGGTTATATTTACTATACGCTTTGGGTTAGAAAACATGCTTGGAGCATTAGAGGGGGAAGTTATACTTCACAAGTATCGAAAAAAAATATGCAATATTTTGGTGATCAATCAATTAAAAATTTAAATTTTTTATTAGAAAATTATGATGTTGCATCTAAAGATCCTTTTTATTACTACATACTGTTAATGACCCTACGCGATCTGGGGGCTGAAGAAAACTACTTAAAAGCTTATCAAGATGGAATTGTAAAATATCCAAAACAGCGAGTTATTTATAATACATTTATGGGGAGTTTTGAGCCAAAGTGGTTTGGAGAAAATTATGATGCAATTAAAATGATTGTTAATGATATACAGGAATTAAATCCTACAGAAAAAGATTTTAATTATTATCATATTTTATATACCGCAAATAATAATAACTATAATTTGAAGAATCTTAATGTGGATTGGAATAGAGTAGAACAAGGTGCTGTTGATTCTTTAAGTAAACTTGCTTCATTAAGTAAAATTAATGATATTAAAAATCTGTATTGTTCTTATCCTGGGAATAGAGTGAGGTTGGAACGGTTATTAAAATCTTTTAAACAAGGACAATTAGAAAAAAGCTATATAGAAAATAGTTTGAATAACTGTCAAAAATAGAAATAATCGCCTCTTAATTGGAGGCTTTTATTTATAAATGTTATTTACAGTTCTAAGAATACAACGTTTAATCACAACTAATATTATTTTACAGTAGCATAGATCAGTGCCCAAACAATCCCGATTCCTCTGTATTGGTGGCTTCCTCAACGGAACCCAAGTCAAAGACCAAGGCGGCAGCTTTGTCTGCGTCGAAAATGGCAAACAGATTGTCTACCGCAAACAGGTCATTTTTCATCAGGAAGCTTGGGATCATGATTATTATGTTTGTGAAAGTACGACAGACCAGCAAGCACACAATTGGGTTTATGATATTCCATCGTATTAATTGAATCTATTTAGGACATAAATTAAACAATTACTAGAAACAATAACTTGCATAACATTTCTAAAATTGATTTTTCATACTATTTTCCTAAAACTGTATGAAAATAAAGCTAATAGGGAATGTTATGAATTATGAAATCGATGCCTTTGGCACCTTGGTGATTGCAGTATTTTTTCTTTTTATTGGGCGGTATCTTGTTAGTAAAATTGGCTTCTTTAGAAACTATAACTTACCTGAACCTGTAATCGGCGGTCTAATCGCAGCGATTACAGCTTTTATTCTCTATAAATTTTTTAATATCAGTGCCACATTTGACTCAGAAACTCAAACCATTCTGATGCTGATGTTCTTTACCTCTGTTGGTTTAAGTGCAGACTTTACCAAGCTCAAAGAAGGTGGGAAATCACTGCTGATCTTTCTGGTCTGTGTCATTCTATTTGTAGTTGTACAAAATGCGGTTGGCATGAGTTTAGCCACAGCACTTGGGCTTGATCCATTGATTGGTCTGATTGTCGGTTCTGTTACCTTAACGGGTGGACATGGTACTGCCGGTGCTTGGGGTGAAGTGCTTGAAACTCAATATGGAATACAGGGGGCAATTGTCCTCGGAATGGCAAGTGCTACTTTTGGTTTGATTATTGGTGGGCTTGTGGGTGGTCCGGTTGCCAAATTTTTGATTAAACGAAATCAGTTGGCAGAGACAGTAGCGCAAGAGACCAATGAACAACAACTCGATACTAGCATCAACACCGCACCCTTCGAATATCCAAAGAAAACCCGGTTGATTACAGCCAGTAATGCAGTGTCGACTTTGGGGATGTTTGCGCTATGTATTTTTGTTGCGAATGAAATGACAGAGATCAGTCAGGGAAGATGGTTTGAACTGCCGACCTTTGTCTGGGCTTTAGGTACAGGAGTAATTGTACGTAACTTTCTGGAGCATGTACTGAAAGTCGATATTTTCGACCGTGCCATTGATGTATTTGGCAACGCGTCATTGTCCCTGTATTTATCTATGGCTTTACTGTCACTGCAACTCTGGTTGCTGGCCGATTTGGCAGGCCCGCTCATTACCATTTTGTTTGCGCAGACAGCGGTACTGATTTTATTTACCGCAATTGTGACCTTTAGAATCATGGGAAAAAATTACGATGCAGCCGTATTGGTAGCAGGGCATTGTGGTTTTGGTATGGGAGCAACCCCGACTGCGATTGCCAATATTCAGGCGGTCACCAATAGCTATGGTCCATCACATAAAGCCTTTTTAATCGTACCGCTGTGTGGTGCATTTTTTATTGATATTGTGAATGCTGTGGTGATTCAGAGTATCATTGCATTTTTCGGTTAAATTTTAATACGACTTCAAAATCATATAGCCATTAAAAAGCCCCATGGTTAGGGGCTAGTCGTATGCACATCTGAGGCACATACTGTAAGAGGCTCATCTCATACTTAGCGTATTAAAGCACACTCTTTTACTTCAACCTACGAAAATTTTTTCTGATCTTCTGATCATAAGGAGAAGATCACAGTTAAAAGTGGGGAGGAGAAAGTTTTATTGCTCAAAAATAAGCATTTTTTATCTGGAACTTGGATGTTTTGAATTTCTCATTTCATCGTTAAATGGTTACAAAAATTTTCCAATAAGACGGAAAATATTACACGGGAATAAAAGAATTTAATCATTTACCAAGTTAATTAAAGTAAAAGTTATATAACTATTCATCTTTTTAGTCATGCAAAATAGCTTGAAATTAAATCAGATATTCAGAAGCAGAATTTGGTTTTTATCCCTGATTTTGGTGATTTTTTAAAACAGCCCATAAAACAATAAATAACAATAATGACAATGGTTGTTGTCAAATTATCTTTATGCTCATGAATGAAGTTATACACATAAAAACTTCAGAAAAATAATAATTTATGGATGAGCGTATGAAAGGAAAACTGGTATTCAATAGCCTCAATATTGCGGTGTGTAGTGTCATATTGTATGGCTGTGGTGGCGGAGGTGGAGATTCTTCCGGTTCAGGAACATCTTCAAAAGTAGAACGGGAAATGGTGGAGGTGTTATCCACCCGGCCAGATTTAATTACAGACTCGGATGTATTGCTGAAACTGGATCTGCCCGATGATATTCAAACTACGGCGTTGAAAGTGTCCCTGAATGGACAAAATATTAGTGATGCATTTGCCAATGAGCAGCGCCAAGCCTTAGTTGAAGGACTTAAACTGGGCGATAATCAACTCAAGGTTGAAGCAGGGCGTTATTATCAGAATTTAAGCCTGATCAATCATCCTTCGAGTGGACCATTACTGTCTGGCCCGCAGTTAAAGCCCTGGACCTGTACTAATGCGTCGACCGATCAGTTCTGTCAAAAGGCTGTGCAATATAACTATTACTATAAAGATCGCTTGGGACTCATTAAAAGTTATGACCCGGCACAACCGCCGGCCAGTCAGAATATTGCCACCACCACTACCGATGAAGGACTAACGGTGCCATTTATTGTGCGTGAGGAAGTGGGCTATCAGAACCGCGATGAATACCGTTTTGCGGTGTTGTATGATCCGAACCAGCCGTGGACCGCCTTAAAGCCACAAGCGCAATTTAACCATAAACTGGTGGTCACGCATGGCCAAAGCTGTGGTAATGATTACCAGTCTGCCTCTGCGCCAACGGTCATTGCCACTTCAAGTTCCATTTTGCCTGATGTCACCATTTTGGCTTTAGGCCGCGGCTTTGGGGTGATGTCGACTGCACTGTCTCATAGTGGTCATAACTGTAATCTGGCAATTCAGGCCGAATCGCTGATTATGGCCAAAGAACGTTTTATTGAGCAGTATGGCACCTTGCGCTATACCATCGGGCAGGGCTGTTCAGGTGGTGCGCTGGCAGCACAATGGGTGGCCAATGCCTATCCGGGAATTTATCAGGGGATTTTACCAACCTGCTCATTCCCTGATGCCTGGAGTACCGCTTCACAGTTCGCCGATTATCACCTGATGATTAATTATTTCCAGACTCCAGAAGGCCGTTTAAGCTTCTTGCCGCATCAGATTGCGCATGTTCAGGGACATATTTCTGAAATTAATGGCTATGTCAGTGAGCTGGCCCAGTTTGATGTGGCGCGGCCAAATACCATCTGCAAGGGAATTTCATCGGCGCAGTTATATCATGCCACCAATAATCCTCAAGGCATTCGTTGCTCGATTCAGGATGCTGCAATTAATTTGCTGGCCCCACGTCCAACGGAGCTGTGGACCGAAACTGAAAAACGGATTGGTCGCGGTTTTGCCGGCCTGCCGATGGATAATGTCGGGGTACAATATGGCCTAGACAGCTTGATGAAAAATATCATCACCCCAGAACAGTTTGTACAGTTAAACGAAAAAATAGGCGGTGTGGATATTGATATTCAGGCGGTGCCTGAACGTCTAGAAGCCAATTATACGGCGCTGAATAATGCCTATCGCAGTGGCTTAATTAATGTTGGGAACAACCTGAATAAAGTGGCGATTATTGACTGTCGAGGTCCGGACCCGGCGCTGTTCCATGATTCCTATCGTGCCTTTGCCATTCGGGCACGACTGGAAAAAGCGCATGGCAATTATAATAACCATGTGATTTATGGCGGTGATCTGGTCATGATTGCCGATGCCAAATGTCTGGAAATCAGCTTTAATGATATGGACCGCTGGTTAAGCAATGTCGAAAAAGACTTAAGTGATTTGCCTATTGCCACCAAACTGACCCAAAACAAACCGGCAGATGTAAAAGATGCCTGTATTACTGCCGGCATCATTAACCGCGAGAATCTGTGCAGCACGCTCAGATTACCGGTATATGGCACACCGCGTATGGTGGCCGGGGACAGCCTGACCACCTATGCCAACAAGTGTCAGCTGAAACCTTTAAATGTGTCGGATTATGGCAATACGGTCCGCTTTAGCAATGAACAGCTCCAGCGATTGCATCGGGTTTTCCCGCAAGGCGTGTGTGACTATAGCCAAGCCCCAGTTGGCTTTGCTGACACCATTGGCTGGATGAGTTATCAGGATCGGCAGGGCAGCGTAGTTTATGGAGGACAACCTTTGCCTGCGGTCAGTTCATCGGCTGCACGCGGCTGGGCATCTAAAGCTTTCCAGTTGTTTTAATTCTTCACACATTTTTTGTTTCACAAAAACCAGTGATTTTTCACTGGTTTTTTTATGATTCATTTTGATTTTTAGTTGAAAATTCAGTAATATAACGACGGTTATTTCGCCGTTGTGTAGATGGCAGGCAGATAACCTTTGGTCGAATTAAAATGTTAACCAGATCTCATTAATTCGCTGAATTATCAGGTTTTTTAGCGAGAAAGCCCAGATAAGCGTTGTAAAATCATTAGATTAAATTTACTCACAATTATTTTGATTAATATGAATTATTTCATATAATTACAATGATTTATCACAAAATGGACAAATCCAGGAAAATAGTGATAACTGATTCCGGATTGTGACACTAAAATGAGTCGGAAAAATTAAAACAATCATAGGGTGAAGGATTATGGATATCACTGAGACGGTGTTTGACTTCAAAGCCTTATCCACACAACAACAAGATTATTTTTTTGAAAAAATTGCCGAGTTTGATCAGCAGGTGTTTACGTTAACCTGTGAAAAGGAGCTAAAGAAATATCTGTATGACCCGCAGGCAATTTCGGTCACCATTATTCAATATCATCATCGTGGCAAACTGGTTGGGCAGACCATTATTCCACTGTTGGCCTTAACCCTGCTACATCAGCCAATTCTGGTGGTCAACTCACGCGCCAGTTTTTTAAAAAGCTATCGTCATCAATACAACCATAAAATCATCAACAGTGCGCTCAAAGCCATGCTGAACCAGCGCTTTAAATATCCTTTAACGCCCATGTGGTTTATTGCCACCATCAACCAGCCGAAGCTTTATGCACATTTTGTATCACGTGTTCGGGGCTTTTATCCACGCAGTGATATCCGGATGCCGGAGGATTATTTAAGCGTGTTGCAGGTGATGGCCAGCCGGCAACACGACATCCAGAAGCGTGATGAAGATATTTATGTGCATCAGACCTGTGTGCCGCTGCGCAGTGAAGAGGAGCTGCAACAGTTAAGAGTGCATGCCAATCCGCATTGCGATTTTTTTCTGCAACACGCACCGGACTATTTTGATGGCATCGGCCTGATGTGTATTTGCCGTTTAGACAGTAAAACCCTGACCGAAACGGCACTCAACTTTGCTTTGGACCGGAAGGTGTCTTAAGGCGCCAGAAATTTTAAATCGGCATGTTCACGGATGGTGTCCGCATCCAGACTGAAAATTGCATCTATAAACGCCACATTAAAACTGCCAACCTGTGAACTTTGCGCGTGGGCCAGTTTTCCGGCAATGGCAAAATGGACATGCGCGGCAATGGTGGCAATGGTCACCGGACTGACCGCGGCATACGCCGCAATTAAAGCGCCTAGGGCACAGCCGGTTGCGGTGACTTTGGGCTGTAATTCCGAGCCACCATTCACCTGCACCACCTGTTCCAGCTGTCTGGACAGAATAAAATCGGATTCACCGGAAATGGCAATACATTCGGCATGCGCCAAGAGGCTTTTGGCCTGTGCATATACCGCGGTGCTGTCCAGGGTCGAATCAACACCTTTGGATTCTACCTGTGCGCCGGCCAAGCCGCCAATTTCCGACGCATTGCCGCGAATCACACTCGGTTGAAAGGCCAATAGCGCATCAACCATATCTGAGCGCCATTTTAAGACGGGCCCATAACCGACCGGGTCCAGCACCCACGGTTTGGCAAGACGCTGGGCCGTTTCTGCCGAAATCTGCATGGCCTGCATCTGTTCGCTGGTCGGTGTGCCCAAATTAATACTTAAGGCGCTGCAAATACTGCTAAAGCTTTCTGCTTCAAAAGGATTATCAATCATGGCCGGTGATGCACCGGCAGCCAGCAGAATATTGGCGGTGTAATTGGTGGCGACACTGTTGGTGATACATTGCACCAGTGGTTGCCGGGTTTTAAGCAGGCTCCAGGCTTCAATAATTTTTTCAATCATTGCCGCGGTTTCATCGGGCAGGCTGCTGTCAAGAGTGGAAAGCTGTTCTGGATAATTCATCAGTTACCCCTTTATTGGGTAAAGTAGTGGTCTTGCTGTTTACAGCGACGGCAGAACAAGGACACATAATGCTGGGCATCATAATCGACATCCAGTTCATCCGAGCCGCAGTGCATACAGCGTTTTAAGGCATAAAATTTTAAGCGCGGTTCAATCTTTTCCCAGATTTTCCAGATCGGTTGTACAAAGATCATTTCATCATAATTGAGAAAACGGAAAAATAGAATTTCCACCATTTTGCTCATCGGTAGTTGTGGTGGATGTGGCAGCGTGGTGGTCATCCATTTTTCTTGCAGGCCACGTTCACGGTACTGTTCTACGGTTTTTTTCAGCAGATTGGTATTAATGAATTTTTCATTGCGCGGCTGTAATAATTTCTGGCCATGCAGATAATCCAGCGCGGTTTGTACCAGATAAAAAATCTGACCCGCTGCCAGGCTGTCCAGCAGGCGAAAACACAGGCTTTTAAAACTGTTATTGCCAGAAATTTGCACCTGCCAGATGCGGCAATAAAACTGCATGAACTGCACCACTTTTTCATACATCAGTTCATAGATGGCATCTTTGACTTCATCTGAACTGTGAAAGGGCACGCCCTGACTCAAATTCTGGTAAAACCATTGTCGAAGCTGATGGGTAATACTGAACAGGCTCGGCTCCGAATAACCGTCCAGCCGCACATTCACATAATACTGGCCGGCTTCATCGGCAAATTCCTTGGCCACCAGAATCTGCTGGTCAAGCAGCTGTTTGATCAGCTGTTTCTGATATAAATAGTTGGGTGAAAAAGGCTGGAATTTAATTCGCTCCCAGTAAATATATTCATCATGCTGGGTATTTTCATGTACCTGATCGTCCAGCATCGACAATAAAAACAGTTTCTGGATAAAGCTTAACTGATTCAGCTTGTGCTCAATCATGTCTTTATCTTTGCCTTTATTTTTGAGCTTGCGGTTTTCCTGTACCAGCGCTTCTTTAATCAGCTGTTTGCGTTTTTTTTCACAGGCCGGGCAATGACAACTGTGCAAATTGCCCGGATACACTTTATGTTCGCAGTAACTGCACTCGTGATAGCTCAGCTCCTGATCGTACTGTTCGGCTTCCACCCAATACATGGCAGCGCGGCACAGCGGACACGAGGTGCTTTCATCTAACTGTTTTTGCAGAATCTGGAGCATATTCAGGTGCGGTCATCATTTTAGAAATAGGATGTCTGGATTATACATGGCTGGGCCGCATTGGTTTGCTCAAAAAAACATAAAGCAGAAAACTTGGACACTATGCTGAATTTAAACGCCCTGACTTGAACAGCTCTTTTTCATAAAAAATACGGCAGGACGCCGTATTTTAAATGGAAGTTAGAGGAGAGAAGATTATACCGGACACGGTAGCGAATCATCCTCCTCACCAAGTTGCTTGGCCTGAATCAGCGCCTGTACTTTTTTGCTTGGGATTTTCTTGCTGCCCAGGGCATCATAGGTATTCAAAATAGAGGTAACTTCATTGGTCTGCATGGGAATGCCTTCACAGCTCATAAAGAGGGCAATCACTTTATGGTCGATGTTGGCCTGATCGAGGGTTTGCAGGGTTTTAATATTTTCTACACGGACGATATGCTCTTTTAAATACATCTCACACCTCTTCTCGTTTTTTCATCATTGTTATCATGCGCTCGGCGCCTTTAAATACAAGCAAGAAGCGTGCACAAAATGTAGCCGATTTGAAAATAATGTAATGACCTACGCTGAAATGGCGATCCATCCAACTGAAAGCGTCATTTAGCCGATAACTGTTTGACTCTAGAAGCGAAATTGAAAAGCTAAATTTGAATAAATCTCCCTTCGCAAATGCTGGCGAATTGTCACCGGATTTATCTTGACGAAGTCTAAATAAGCCTCTGTTTAGACTTGGGAAATTATCCGGTTTTATCTCGCAGTATATTTTTAGCTGCACAGATCACAGGTCTTTGATTACAGAATGTAGTCAAGTGGCAGGTTTATGTAGGAACTTGTATCTCAATAGCGCAGAATTTCAGGTCAGATGGGCAGAACAGCACCAGCATGGCGCAACACCAGCGCGAGAAGATTTTAGCGGGCAGATTAAGCTGTTGGATTCGCTGCATAATTCAGCATCTCTGTATTTTTAAACAGATTTAGTTGAATGATGAATTGAAAAGTTGTGGCCGGATGCCCATATTAGAACAGAAGCGCATTCAGCAGACAGACTGAAAAAGTTGGCGTATGATCAAGACATCATCCGCATAATGCCCCGGCGTATAAACAATTAGGACATGATATGAATATCGCAGCAAATCCAGTGGTTGAAGCAGACCAAACTATTTATTTAAAAGATTATCAAAAACCTGCATTTCTGGTGGATTCAATTAATCTGGATATTCAGGTGTATGCAGACCACACCATCGTCAATGCTATTTTGGAGATGCAGCGCCAGACCGAAGGCGACCTGGTGCTGTTGGGCCGTGACCTGGAGCTGAAATCTATTCATCTGAACAGTCAGCAACTGACCGAAAATGACTATCAGCTTGATGCTGAACAGCTGGTAATTCAGAATGCGCCAGATCGTGCACGTATTGAAACCCAGGTGGTGATTCATCCGGAAAGCAATACCATGCTGGAAGGTCTGTATCAGGCTGGTGATCTGTTTGTGACCCAGAATGAGCCGGAAGGTTTCCGTAAAATTACCTTCTATCCGGACCGTCCGGATGTGCTGTCGGTATTTACTACCCGGGTGGAAGCCGATAAAAAATATCCGGTGCTGCTGGCCAATGGTAACCTGATTGAAAAAGGCGAGGTCGATGCCCAGCGTCATTATGCGATCTGGCAGGACCCGACCAAAAAGCCAAGTTATCTGTTTGCCTGTGTGGTTGGCGATTTAGCGGTGCTGAAAGACAGCTATGTGACTTCTGAAGGCCGTAATGTGGCACTGGAAATTTATGCGGTAGAAAAAGATATTCCTAAATGTCACATCGCCATGGAAGCGTTAAAACATTCCATGCGCTGGGATGAAGAACATTATGGTCTGCCGTATGACCTCGACAACTATATGATTGTGGCGGTTAGCCAGTTCAATATGGGCGCGATGGAAAACAAGGGCCTGAACATCTTTAACACCTCTTGCGTGCTGGCCGATGAAGAATACACCACCGATGCGGCAATTATGCGGGTTCAGTCGGTCATCGCACACGAATATTTCCATAACTGGACCGGTAACCGGATTACCTGTCGTGACTGGTTCCAGCTGTGTCTAAAAGAAGGCTTGACCGTTTTCCGTGACCAGTCGTTTTCAGAAGATTTACAATCGGCCGCAGTACAACGGATTGATGATGTCGCTGTATTAAAAGCGCATCAGTTCCCGGAAGATTCTGGCCCATTGTCGCATCCGCCACGTCCAGATCATTTTGTTGAAATTAATAACTTTTATACCGCCACGGTGTATGAAAAAGGGGCGGAAATTAACCGCATGATGTCGACCTTGCTCGGCAAGGAAAAATTCCGCGCGGGTACCGATGAGTATTTCCGCCGTCATGATGGTCAGGCGGTGACGGTCGAAGACTGGGTTGCGGCACTGACTGCGGGTTCAGGCGTTGATTTATCGGCATTTTTAACTTGGTATAACCAGCCGGGTACTCCAAAACTGCAGGCACATGGCGAGTATGATGCTTCGACTCAAACCTATCGTTTAAGCTTTAAACAGAGCCTGAAAGCGCATCCGAAATATCCAGACCTGAAAGCCGTGCCAATTCCGGTGGCTTTGGCGCTGTTTAATGCTGAAACCGGCGAGCAATATGCGCTGCAATCTGAGGCCCTGTTTGAAAATGGCGTAAAAGATGGCGTGTATCTGTTTGATCAGGATGAGGCAACCATCGAATTTAGCGGCATTAATGCCAAACCGGTGGTGTCGCTGTTACGTAATTTCTCGGCGCCGGTAAATCTGGAATTTGATGCCAGTGATGCCGAGTTGGCCTTCCTGATGCAGTATGAAACCAACGGCTTTAACCAGTGGCAGGCGACCCAGACCTTGCTGGAGCGCATTTTGCTAAATGGTCATGCGGTAGAAAGTTATCTTCAGGCCATGAAAAACACGGTGCCGGCACTGGTCAATCAGGACCCGTTACTGGCCTCACGAATTTTTGATGTACCAAGTGAAGGTTATTTGGGCAGCCGGATTGATCAGCACTATAGTCCGGTGGACATTCAGGAAAAACGTGAAGCCTTGTTAAATACGCTGGCGCGTGAATTGGGTGCTTTCTGTAAGGAAACTTACTTAAGTCTGGACCCGGACCTGCAAAAAGAGTTTTCACAGGCCATGGGCGTGCGTGCGCTGAAGAATATTATGCTCAGTCTGATGGCACGTCAGGGCGATACCGAAGCCTTTGATCTGGCGCATCAGCAGTATCAGAATACTGGCAATATGTCAGAACGTTTAGGCGCGCTACGTGTACTGGTCTGGAATGATGCACCGCAAGCCGAATCCTGCCTGCAGGATTTCTATGACCGCTTTAAAGATGAAGCGCTGTCTTTAGACCAGTGGTTTACTGTACAGGCCTCCCATCCAAATGCAACAGCTGAAACCATTCATACCTTAACCCAGCATCCGGACTATGATCTGGGTACGCCAAACCGCATTCGTTCGGTCAGTGGTGGTCTGAATATGAATCCGGTAAATACCTGGAGTTTTGGGGTGCAGCATTATATCCATCTGGCCAAATACCTCGATGAAAAGAACCCGATTTTAGGTTCACGTTTGCTGCAGGTGCTGTCACGCTGGTATACGCTGGATGAACCACAGCGCAGTCAGGTACAGGTGGCCCTGGAAACCTTGAAGCCCTTGGTGAAATCGAAAAACGTGGTTGAAACTTTAAACAGTATGCTGAATGTCTAAACCGGTGCAGCTTTCGCTCGAAAAAATAGAATAATGAAGATTTATTTTATTTTCTCGGTATTTAGCTGTAACTTTATGTGAACTTTCCCGCATATTCGCGGGGAGTATGCTAAATTAAGGCTGAAACGTGTTTAGATAATTTAAATAAAAAAGCTCATCATTGTGGTGGGCTTTTTTATTTTTAGCCTGGAAAGGTTCAGGTGAAAAAGCCGGGTTCTGGCGTGAACAAGAGGTTGAGTGATGCTGGTTAAAATTGAAGATGGTTTTTACTTGAATTCACGACATATTATTGCGTTAAGAGTGAACAGAATATTGAATGAAGAGCGTTTTATGGTGTCTATTGAATATACACCACACTCGATGCAGGACAAGGGGCTGTATCAGCGCATCTTTCCGAATAAAATTGAAGCAGAACTGTTTTTACAGGCATTGCATCAGGAAATTTCCAAACCCTGACCGCTGTTCAGCAGATTTAAAAAAAACTCCTCACGTTGAGGAGTTTTTTTATGGCAGCTTTAGATTTACTTTAGACTTTTACAATTAGCACCGGAATAGGCGATTGGGTCAGCACGTTTTGCGCTACGCTACCCAGCATCATTTTCTTGAAACCGGTCCGGCCATGTGAGCCCATAATAATCAGATCGGCACCGACTTCATCGGCAATCTGCATAATGCCATCTGAGGGTGAAACGCCGTGCGCCAGTTTCTGATCGACCTGCACGCCTTCACGCTGGAAAGAATCAAGAATTTCCTGCAAGCGCAGTTTGGCATTTTTTTCGGCCTGCATGAAATAGTCGGTAATGGCCGGAGCAACTTTATAAAAATCGACGCCGACAAATGGGTCAACCGCAATCACGCTCATTACCGTGACCTGGCAGCCTAAATCTTTGGCCAGACTTAAAGCCTGTTCTACAGCAGCATAAGAAATCGGGGATTCATCCACTGGAACAAGAATATGTTTATAGCTGGTCATGACAGTTTTCCTTATTTTTACATATGAATATCGCGGGCTTTATTGAAACTGACAGTGAATGAAAGTACATCAAAAGCATTCAGGATTCTGAACTGTAGTAGGGCAATTAGGCCTTAATGACCAGCACCGGCAATTCAGAACTGCGCAGTACATCCTGAGCAAAACTACCGAGCAGGAATTTCTGGAAGCCTTTACGACCGTGTGAACCCATCACAATCAGGTCAACGCCCATTTCTTGTGCAGCTTCAACCACATGCTTGGCCGATACTTCACCTTCCACAATTTTAGTACTTACAGTAACGCCTGCAGCTTCGGCAATTTGCTGGCCTTCTTTCAGGGCTTTTTGTGCATTACCGTGTGCCTGCACAAAATATTCTTTCATGATGGCAGAGGAATAATAGAAATCGGCATCAGTGAACGGGTCTTCCGCCACCAGACTCACCAGACTCAGCTGACTGTTAAAGGCACGGGCAATTTCAGCTGCATGTTGCACCGCAGAATAGGAAATTTGAGAACCATCGACCGGAACGAGAATATGCTGATACGCCATGGAGAAACTCCTTATTGATATAATGAACTTAATGTTTAGCTATACTCTATAGATAGCACATCACCGGGGGGCATTCAATTTATTCCGGTGTTCTGCCTGCAAAAAAGATACAGATTTTCAATCACAATACCACTTAAGTAGGTCTTTGATTTAACAAATAATTCTGACTGGAATACTCTACATTGTCAGATCGCATTGTCGTGAAAAACCGGGTTCCATCTGCGCGGCGGCTGCTTTATAGTGAAGAAAAATAAAACAGCTGTATAAACAGGAAGATGGGTGAAATGAAGTATCTGATGTTAAGTCTGTGCATGAGCTTGCTGCTGGTGCTGAGTGGCTGCCAAAGCACAGCCGGTAATAGCCGTATTATTGCCGGCGCATTTAATCTGACCACCCAATTGCAACAGAAACTGATGGATCGGGATGCACCGCAGCAGGTGCGGGTGCTGGAAAATATCCAGTATCAGCAAGATCCGGATTTAAGCCTGGATGTCTATTTGCCAGCACAGACACCTGATGATACCGGATTACGCCCGGCCGTGGTCTGGATTCATGGCGGTGGCTGGATTTCCGGTTCCAAAGCCCATGCGCGCGGTTATTTTAAACGGCTGGCAGATGCCGGTTATCCGGTGTTTTCACTGCAATATCAACTGGCGCCAGCGGCGACTTATCCCACCCAGTTACACCAGATTAATCAGGCACTGGCCTATATTCAGGAACATGGCGCGCTGTTTGGTGTTGATGCCGAGCAACTATTTCTGGCTGGAGATTCTGCCGGTGCCAATCTGGCCAGCCATTATGCAGCTTTGTTGAGTAATCCGGAATTTGCCGCGCATTCGGAATTTGTGCCGGTTCTGGCCTTAACACAGCTGAAAGGGGTGATTTTGCACTGCGGGATTTATGATTTACCGTATTTTATTAAAACCGCGCCGGATGAAATCAAAATTGTCGAGTGGGGCATTTATAACATGGTGCAGGCCTATACCGGCGACCGCAAACAGGATGCGGAATTTCTGCAGCAGATTTCACCGATTCAGCATATTACTCCCGCGTTTCCACCGGTATTTTTAAGTGGCGGCAATAAGGATTTTCTGACTGATACTCAATCTTTACCGCTGTTAGAGGTGTTAAAGCAGCAGCAGGTGCCAGTAAAAGCAGTATTTTATCCCGACTCTAAACGCTGGCTGATTCATGAATATCAGTTCTTAATGCATCTGCCCGAAAGCCAGCAGACTTTTGAGCAGACCCTGTCATTTCTGGCCGATTATAGTAAAGCGGATCAGACAGATAGATCCGCGCCCTAAAATCTGCTGGTCATCATGTTAGTCTTTAGGATTTGGCTTTCCAGGGAAATTTCATCACCAGTAACACCACCACACCGCAAACCAGTCCCCAGAAGGCCGAGCCAATGCCCCAGAACTGGATGCCTGAAGCGCTTAGTAAAAAGGTCATTAATGCGGCTTCCCGGTCATCGACCTCTTTAAAGGCAATAAAGGCGTTATGGCCAATGGTGCCAAACAGGGCGATACCGGCCAATGCAGTAATCAGCACTGCCGGAAAAGACATCAGCAGGCTGGTTAAGGTGGCGGCAAACAAGCCCATCAGGATATAAAACAGGCCACAGCTCATGCCGGCAATATAGCGTTTTGATGGGTCCGGATGCACCTGATGATCCAGACTAACGGCGGCACTAATCGCTGCAATATTCACGCTATAACAGCCAAAAGGCGATAACACGGCCTGCGCGGTACCGGTCCAGCCGAGCAACTGATTAACATGCGGCTAATAGCCGTAGCTTTTAATAATGGCGATGCCGGGCAAATATTGAGAGGCCAGATTAATCACCAGCAACGGTAAAGCCAGACCCAAAATCGCGGGCAGGCTAAATTCCGGACTGATCCACACTGGTTGTGCCAATGACCAGCTCACCACAGGAAAATGGAAATCCAGTACCAGTGGGCACAGCAGCATCGCCGCGATTACGGTCAGTACAATGCTATAGCGTGGCCAGAAGCGTTTTGACAGTACATAGGCTGCCAGTAAAGACAGAATAAATGCCCATTCATGTTGAATACTGGCGAACAAGGCAATACCAAATTTCAGCAGCACGCCGGCCAGCATGGCGCTGGTCAGGCTTTGTGGAATATAACGAAACAGACGTTCAAAAATACCGAAAAAGCCCAACAGTGCAGTCAGCACGCCACACACCAGAAAAGCCCCAATAGCCTGATTCAGACTATAACCACTGCCCGTGGCAATAATCAGGGCCAGCCCGGCGGTTGACCAGGACGTCGACACCGGATATTTGAATTTCCATGAGAGCAGCAAGCCCGACAGGCCAATGCCCAGACCCAAAGCCCAGAACCAGGAGGTAATCTGTTCGGCTGTGGCCCCTAAAGTTTGCGCCGCCTGAATCACCAGTACGGCAGAAACACTAATACCAATTAAAAAAGTGATAAATCCAGCAAAAACAGCCGGAATAGAAAAATCATGTATAAGCTTTTGCATAATCCGTTGCACAATAAAAATGGGAGAGAAAGCCGATAAATCATACGCCTTTCAATGGCCATCTAAACGCTCAAATCTTTATCAGAAGTTAAAAATTTTGCTTGATTTTTATAGGGTCGAGCTGGCCAGTTTTAAGCCAAAACCACAAAACAGCAGGCCAACTGCGGCCACACCGGTCGCGGTAAGGCGGTAATTCCGGTTGAAATAGGTTGCCAGTTTCATTCCGGAAAAAATCAGAATTGACAGATAACTCATGCTGATGATTTGCAGAATAATGGCCAGCAGGGTAAAGGTCAGCGCCGGATAAGGATAGGCCGGATCAACAAATTGCACAAAAAAAGACAGATAAAACAGAATCGCTTTCGGATTTAAAATACTAATGGTTAATGCGGTGCGAAAAGGATGAACCTGTTCTGGCGTACTGCTGCTATTCTTGGTTTGAGTCGAGCGGCTTTTCTCGGGCTGCCAGGTGCGATAGGCGGCAATCATCAGACGTATGCCCAAATAACTTAAATACAGCGCGCCAATCATTTTCAGCGCTATAAACAGCCATGGAAAACTGTGTAGCACGGAGGCTGCGCCAAAGGCGGTACACAGGATTAAAATCAGGTCACCGGTATAAACGCCTAAAGCGCCCAGATAGCCGGCTTTAATGCCAAAGCGTGAGGCAATTGACATCACATATAAAGAGTTGGGGCCGGGCAGGATCACAATTAAAATGGTTCCAATAATGAACGTCATTACGTCAGTGATACCAAACACAGGAAATCCAGAGAACTAAAAAGGCCGATGCAGCATTATATAGCAACATCGGCCTGGAATACGCGCACAGCGGCGCGGCTAAACAGAAAAATTAAGCTTTAATTTCGGCATCAATACCAAAGCCTTGGCGCAATAACTGGCTTAACTGTTCACGCGCTTTAATAAAGCCATCAATACCGCTTTGCAGTAACTGGAAGGCCATTAAGTCATGTTCCAGCTGCTGTTTAAATTTCTCTTTTGTGATCGGCTCCAGCTCGCCTTGAGCTTCAATCGTGTCACTTGAGAGTTGTGCTGTGACTTCACGCTCATCCTGTTCCAGTTCGGCCAGCAGGTTGGGTGAAACGGTTAACAGGTCACAACCGGCCAGCGCCAAGACCTGATCAATACTGCGGAAGCTGGCACCCATGATTTCAGTCTTCACCGCATGCTGTTTGTAGAACTGGTAAATCTTTTTCACGGACAGCACACCCGGATCTTTTTCAATTGGGTAGTACATGACATTTTCGGCTTTTTTGTACCAGTCCAGAATACGCCCGACAAAAGGGGAAATCAGCGTGACGTTGGCATCAGCGCAGGCATGTGCCTGATGCAGACCGAATAGCAAGGTTAAATTGGTATGAATGCCTTCTGCTTCCAGCTGTTTTGCGGCCTGAATGCCTTCCCAAGTTGAAGCAATTTTAATCAGGATGCGTTTCTGATCAATACCATATTCTTTATATAGCGCCAGCAGTTCTTTGGCTTTGGCAATAGTGGCATCTGTATCATAAGACAGCGAGGCATCTACCTCAGTCGATACACGGCCATCAATCAGTTTAAGAATTTCTACCCCGAACTTGACGGTTAAAATATCAATGGTGCGTTCAATCAGTTCGTCTTGCTGATAACCTTCTACTTTGGCCTGATCAAAGGCTTCGGTTAAAAGCGGTTTACTGTCGGCCTGTTCAGCCGCCGCGGTAATTAAAGACGGGTTGGTTGTTGCATCTAAAGGACGAAACTTTTCAATGGCAGTTAAGTCACTGCTGTCGGCCACAATAGTTGTTAAGCGTTTTAATTGGTTTAAGGCGTTCTGTGTCATTGAATCCGCTTCTCTAGTTGTTCGGTTATTGCTTATGCAATTATTTATAACACAAACTGGATTTAACCCAAGTGAAAAGCGTTACAGATCAGTGTCTAATTTGTGCTTTTTCGTTGATTGCGCAAGTGATTAATCAAAAAACGAGCAGCCAGCCCCAGTTTGCTTTCACGGCTCCAGACCAGATCGACAAAATATTCAAACTTGGGCGAGAAATCCAGAAAGTCCAAAACCTGTAGTTGCTGCTTTAAGTTCGGGTTTTCATTCAGCATTTGCAGCGGCAACACACCCCAGCCCAGACCCTGTAAAATTAACGAGCAGGCAGTATGATGATTATCAGTGCGCCAGTACTGTTTGGAAAATAACAGTTCCGGCTGAATACGACGGTCACGGCTGGCCACCACAATTTGCCGGCTGTGCAAAATAGCTTCAAAGCTGACCGGTGCCTGTTGAGCTAAGGCAAAATCTCGGGCCGCCACCGGCACCAAGGCTTCGCGTTTCAGTTCTACAAACTGCTCGCCACTGTCGAGCTGTTCACGTTCAAACATCACTGCCAGTTGCGCCGACTGTTCGACCAGCATGTGCATGGCATCTTCCTGTGGCGCTGAAAATATATTGATCTGTAGCGTTGGAAATTCCTGCTGCAGCAGGGCAATGTACTGGGTCCAGTCGCTATGAATCAGCTCGGAAACCACCACAATATTCAGTTCTGATTCCAGCCCTTCACTTAACGCTGCGGCATGCTGTTTCCACTGGTTCATTTCAACCAGCAGTTGCTCGGTCTTTTCATACAGGGTTAATGCCTGTGCGGTCGGCACCGGTTCACGCCCGATGCGTTGAAATAGATTCAAGTTCAGGTCAATTTCCAGATTGGCAATTGACATACTTACTGCAGATGGCACTTTTCCCAGTTGCCGCGCCGCTGCGGAAAAAGAACCGCATTCAATCACGGTTTTAAAGATGATCAGCTGTTCCTGGTTCACATTCATGGGCAGCAACCTGTCAATAATATTGAAAGATTCTAACTCAATTTGTCGATAATTTAAAAATAAGATGGCAGCAATTGATGAAATAGATACGGTTTAACATGTTGCTGTCGAAAAGAAGATTAATTCATGCCTTGAGTTATGAACTGATTTTACTGGTGATTATTGCCCTGGCTTTATGCCTGATTTTCAAGATGCCGCTGGAAGTGACCGGTAGCCTGGGTGTGGCCATGGCAGTAACCTCGGTCTTGTGGAATATGCTGTTTAATTATTTTTTTGAAAAATTTGAAGCACACAGACAGCTCCAGCGTACGGTGAAAGTACGGATTTTACATGCCATTGGTTTTGAAGGGGGCTTAATGTTAGCCACCATTCCAATGGTGGCCTATGCCATGCAGATGAGTCTGCCCGAGGCCTTTTTGCTGGATTTAAGCCTGACCTTATGTATTTTGGTCTATACCTTTATCTTCCAGTGGGGTTATGACGCGATTGAGGTACGTTTGGGCTATGCACCGGCCTATCGTGAGTCTGTTTAAAATACGTCTGATGAATTTAAGAGCAGACAATAAAAAGGTAATAAAACGTCCATAAAAAAAGCCACTGCACCAGGCAGTGGCTTTTTCAGTGAAGGCAGGGGAAATTACTTCTCGACAATCGCTGTTACACCTTGACCGCCTGCAGCACAGATTGAAATCAGCACACGACCTGAACCTTTTTCATTCAGCAGTTTGGCAGCAGTCGCCAGAATACGTCCGCCGGTTGCAGCAAATGGGTGACCAGCAGCCAGAGAAGAACCTTTTACGTTCAGCTTGTTACGATCAATTGAACCCAATGGTGCTTCTAGACCTAAGCGATCTTTACAGAATTTTGGATCTTCCCAGGCTTTTAAGGTCGACAGCACTTGTGAAGCAAAAGCTTCGTGAATTTCATAGTAGTCAAAGTCTTGTAGAGTCAGACCGGCACGTTCCAGCATCCGTGGTACGGCATAGGCTGGCGCCATAAGCAGGCCTTCTTTCTTCTCGACAAAATCAACTGCAGCCGTTTCCTGGAAGGTTAAGTAAGCCAGTACGTCATGACCATTGGCTTTGGCCCATTCTTCAGAAGCAAGCAGAACACAAGATGCACCATCGGTCAGTGGGGTTGAGTTGCCTGCGGTCATGGTACGCGCATCACCTTTACCAAAGGCTGGTTTCAGTTTAGCCAGTTTCTCTACTGAAGAATCCGGGCGCAAGTTGTTGTCACGCTCTAAACCTAAGAATGGTGTGATCAGGTCATCAAAGAAACCTGCTTCATAGGCGGCTGCCATTTTCTGGTGTGAAGATGCAGCAAGTTCATCCTGCGCTTCACGCGAGATGCCCCATTCCAGCGCAGTAATCGCCTGATGGTCACCCATTGACAGACCGGTACGTGGTTCACCATTTTTCGGTGCATCCATCAGGTCTTTGATATTGATTTTGGTCAGCGCTTTTAAGCGGTCTTTACCGGTTTTGGCAATATTCAGCTCCAGCAGGGCTTTACGTAAACCGTCACCAAAAGCAATCGGGGCATCGGAAGTGGTATCGACACCACCAGCAATACCGACTTCAATTTGGCCCAGAGCAATTTTATTGGCCACTAAAAAAGCTGCCTGCAAACCGGTTCCACACGCTTGCTGAATATCGTAAGCAGGTGTTTCAGGAGCCAATTGAGTGTTCAGTACACACTCACGAGTCATGTTAAAATCACGGCTGTGTTTGAGTACGGCACCGGCAACGACTTCACCGAGGCGTTGGCCTTCTAAACGATAACGTTCTACCAGACCATTTAAAGCGGCGGTGAACATATCGATGTTTGAGGCAGTGAAGTAAGCGCCATTTGAACGTGCAAATGGAATGCGGTTACCACCGATAATCGCAACGCGACGGACAGTGTTTTGGCTCATGGTATTATCCTGTTGACCAGATGTTTCAGTTGTAGTTTCAGAAGGAGGAGGGGTTGTACTTTTTTTACGGGTAGATGCCGCACGGGTGCGTGCAGGTTTAGCCGCAGGGTTTGCTGACGAATTTGCCGTGCCAGAACTTTTGGTTGTACGCGTTGTACTTTTTGATGTATTTGACACAGTTTCTGTAGCAGAATTTTCGACCGCCGGATTTTCTTGAGTTGTTTTGCTCATAAGGCTTTTCCAAGCATGTTGATGATCTTCTTAGGGGTTACATTAGCATAATCTAGAATAGCCTGAATTGACTACAATGACATTGCAGAATGCTTTCAGGTCAAGTCATCTGTATATGATCTCAAGTATTATTCATAACAAACTGATCGATCTATTGAAATACAAAGTATCTGACATCATATTGAAGCTAAAGGATAACTTTAGATTAATCACAAATTCATTTTGTCTGAGAGATAATAATCATGACTGACCAATACCAAGCTTTTGCAAAATCTCCAATTGGTAAATTTGTCATTAAAAATTTAGGCCTGCCATCCCCAACTTTCCTTGAGCGTTTTGACAGCGCCACGCCTGTGGTCAAGGGTGCAGTATTGCTGGGCGCAGCGCCGGAAAGCACATTATCGGGTGCAATTGCCCAGGTCCTGGCCAATATCCATGCCAACAGCTATGCCGGCAATAATGCAGAATTACAGCAGGCTGCTGCACAAGCCGGTTTAAACCTGTGTGCTTTTAACGCGGGCGATAAAGAATCTAAATTTAAAGCGGTGGTCTTTGATGCCTCAGGTATTCAGAACTCTGAGCAGTTAAATGTGCTCTATAACTTTTTTAATCCGGTGGCGCGCCAGATTCAGGCCTCTGGCCGTGTAGTGGTCATTGGCACCACGCCAGAAACCGCCAAAACGGTAAAACATGCAATTGCACAGCGTGCGCTGGAAGGCTTTGTTAAATCGGTCGGGAAGGAGTTTAAAAAAGGCATTGCCGCCAATCTGATTTATGTTGATGACGGCGCTGAAGCGAACCTGGAATCGAGCTTACGTTTTGCCTTGTCACCGCGTTCGGCTTATGTATCGGGTCAGGTGATTCGTGTTTCTAAAGCAGACACGGTCGATGTGGATTGGGCTAAACCACTGGCAGGTAAAACCGCGGTTGTGACTGGTGCCAGCCGTGGTATTGGTGAAGCGATTGCGCATGTATTGGCACGTGATGGCGCGCATGTGATTTGTCTGGACGTACCACAGCAACAAGCTGACTTGGACCGTGTTGCCTCTGAAATTGGGGGTTCAACCTTGGCAATTGATATTACCGCCGCTGATGCGGGCGAGCAGATTAAAGCGGCAGCTGCTGCACAGGGCGGTCTGGATATTATCGTGCACAATGCCGGTATTACCCGTGACAAGACACTGGCCAATATGAAGCCTGAACTGTGGGATCTGGTGATTAACATTAACCTGGCTGCTATTGAACGCGTGAACGACTATCTGCTGGAAAATGACGGTCTGAATGCCAATGGCCGTATCATCTGCGTATCCTCGATTTCAGGGATTGCCGGTAACCTGGGCCAAACCAACTATGCAGCATCAAAAGCAGGCGTGATTGGAGTGGTGAAATATACGGCACCGGTGCTGAAAAATGGTGTGACTATTAACGCTGTGGCTCCGGGCTTTATTGAAACCCAAATGACTGCGGCCATTCCGTTTGCCATTCGTGAAGCGGGCCGCCGTATGAACTCGATGAGTCAGGGCGGTTTACCGGTTGATGTCGCAGAAACCATTGCCTTCTTTGCCTCAACTGCATCTACCGGTTTAAATGGTAACGTGGTGCGTGTTTGTGGTCAGAGTCTGTTAGGGGCTTAATATATCCCTCACTCGGAATCCCCCCTAAAATCCCTCTTTAATAAAGGGGGACTTCTCCTCCCTTTTTGAAGGGAGGTCGGGAGGGATTTGAGGGAATTAAAATAGAAAACCCAATTCTTATTAAAGAAAGGGTGATTTAAAAGATAAATATTCCAAAGGTTCAGTATGAATACTCGCCATTTTAGTCAACTTCCCAAGCCGTATTTAGCCTATCCAAAAGTGATTCAGGGCTTAATTTTTAAAAAGCCGAAGGGTGAAAAAGTTCTGCCGCAAGTTGAATATGTGGTGGATTCATTCAAGGTCGACCAGAAACATCTGAAAGCCTATAACGAAGTCTGTGGTTTTAAAAATAACGGCTATATTCCGGCCATTTATCTGGCGGTGTTATCGCAAAGCCTGCAAATGCACATGATGACTGCGGAAGCTTTCCCATTTCCGATTTTAGGTCTGGTGCATATCCGCAATCAGCTCAAGCAATACCGTAAAGTTGGCGTGAATGAGCAGCTGACTTTATCCTGCAAGTTTGGTGAATTGCAGCCACATGACAAAGGCGTACAGTTTGATTTTATCACCACTGCTAAAGTTGGTAATGAAGTGGTGATGGAAGGTTTAACCACCTATTTGTCACGTCAGAAAAGTGGCAACAAGCCCGCGGCCAAAGCAGCAGAAAGTGCCGTACCGGATTATGTACCGGCAGGACAATGGGATGTGTCGGAAAATACCGGTCGCCGTTATGCGCTGACATCGGGAGATTTTAACCTGATCCATATTCATGCGTTAACCGCCAAAGCCTTTGGTTTTAAACAGGCCATTGCACACGGCATGTGGAGTAAAGCCAAAGCGCTGGCCAATATCCAGTTGCCAGATGCGTATGAAGCTGATGTCTGGTTTAAATTGCCAATGTATCTGCCATCTCAGGTGGAATTCTTGACGGCGCAGCAGGCGCAAAATACCGACTTCCTGATTCGTAGCAAGAAGAACCAGAAACCGCATGTCAGCGGTAGCATTCGCGCGCTTTAAGTCATCGAGCCTAGGTCCAAACCGGATTTGAGCTTTTTAATTGTTCACCTTGTTGCTGGAAAGGATGCATGAACAGCATAAAAGATTATCTGCGTGCAGATATTCAGAATTATCGTGGTTCAGTGGAAGAACCATTTAAAGATTTGGCCCATCTATTTAGCCGTTTTCAGGATGCCCGCTCAACGCAAGGCGGCGCTGCGCTGGTGGTTTATTTTCAGGGTCATAAAGTCGTTGATATTTATACCGGTCAAAAATCTGCCAATGAGGCCTGGCAGCCGGATAGTCTGTCGGTCTGCTATTCTACCGGAAAAGGCGTGCTGGCCACGCTGGCACATATTCTGGTGAGTCAGGGGCGGCTGGATTATGATGTGCCGGTGGCTGAATATTGGCCAGAATTTGCAGCGCAGGGCAAACAGCAGCTGACTTTAAGAGAGATGCTGTGCCATCGCAGTGGTTTATACGATATCCGTAACCTGATTGCCGATGCCTCGGAAATGGCCGACTGGTCGCATATGCTGGAGGTCATTGCCGCGGCCAAACCGCGTTTTCTGCCGAACAGTGATGCAGCCTATCAGCCCCTGACCTTTGGCTGGCAGGTCGGTGGTGTCTTGGAAAAAGCCTGTAATGAAAGCTTGGCTGTATTGATGCAGCGTCATTTAAGCGAGCCATTGGAATTAAACGGAGCTTATTTTGGCGTGCCGGTAGAGGAATTAGCGCGGGTGGCGCGACCGTTTGCCACATCTCAGCCCGCCCAATCTGCCCAGCCTCCCAAAAAACAGGCTGCTGCTAAACCTGCACGTACCGCATCGCCTTTAGAAAAGCTGCTGGCCTTCAGTGGGCAACATCCGCAAGATTTTCAGGATGCCATGATTCCCAAAGGCATGAAGAAATTTTCATTCTTTAGTGATGCCGGTTTACAGGCGATTGTGCCGGCAGCCTCCGGGGTATTTACCGCGCAAAGTCTGGCCAAAATCTATGCCATGCTAGCGCAGGGTGGCCAATGGCAGGGGCAACGACTGATTTCACCACAGGTGTTTCAGGCCTTAAGTCAGGTGCAATATACCGCCCGTGACCGGGTGATGCCGCTGCCGATGCATTGGCGTTTGGGCTATCACCGCATTCTGAGCCTGGGCAAGTCGGCATCGTCAGGCTTTGGTCATATTGGTTTTAATGGCTCAGGTGCCTGGTGTGATCCAGAGCGGAATTTAAGTTTTGCTTATACCCATAATTTTCCGACCGGTTCCATCACCGGCGATTATCGCTTGTGGGGATTAACCCAGGAAACCTTACGCTGTGCCGATGGTGTTTTAAAAGGCCGAAAGGGCTGGTTTTAAACAGTTTGAGATGATTTTTAGCTGTAGCTTGTGCTATGTTCTGGCACTAGTCAATTTGATGTTGTGCAAAGATGAAAAAAGTCATTTTGATTCCGCTGGTCGCCAGTTCAGTTTTACTCGGATGTCAGGATCAAAATTCAACTTAATCCCAAACCGTGGTGGAATCTAAGACCGCAATTCCTGCGTGGGTCGGTGAGTTCAAAGGCACCACGCCTTGTATGGGCTGTTTATCGCGTTGTGATGATTGTCCGGGAATGGCAGTATCTTTAGAACTTCATCAGGATGAAACCTATACCTTGGTGCGTGAAAGTATGAGCCGGCACAATGCACCGGAAGTGATTCAAGGGCGGATTCGCTTTGCAGATGCATCGCGTCAGCAGCTTGAACTGCTGCAAGTCAACACCCGAAATTTGCTGTATATCGATCTTGAAAAACAATTGCTCGAGATTCGTGTAGATCAAACAGGCAAACGCTATCAAATGCAAAGTGATTTTATTCTGGCCAAGTCTGTTTAAATACTGGCTAATCATCTGCTAAATATACTGATTTTTAATCCCTTTTTTGCTGGCGCGAACAAGGGATTTTTCTTTGGATGCGCCCGTCATTTATTTCACTATTTACTAAAAAAACAGTATGCTTAGACCTGTAAAAAGGAGCATACATGTATCAGGTACTTGCGCGTAAATATCGTCCACGTAATTTTAATGAGCTGGTGGGACAAAATCATGTTTCTCGTGCACTGACCAGTGCCTTAGAGCGTGGCCGTTTACACCATGCCTATCTGTTTACCGGGACTCGTGGGGTCGGGAAAACCACCATTGCGCGTATTTTGGCCAAATGCCTGAACTGTGAAACAGGGGTGACCTCCACACCGTGTGAAGTTTGTCCGACCTGTAAAGCGGTCAATGAAGGCCGTTTTATTGATTTAATCGAGATTGATGCGGCATCACGTACCAAAGTGGAAGATACCCGCGAACTGCTCGATAACGTACCGTATGCACCGACACAAGGCCGCTTTAAAGTCTACTTGATTGACGAAGTGCATATGCTCTCGACGCACTCTTTCAATGCCTTGCTAAAAACGCTGGAAGAACCGCCAGAGCATGTTAAATTCCTGTTTGCCACCACCGATCCGCAGAAGCTTCCGATTACGGTCATTTCACGCTGCCTGCAATTTACCTTGCGTCCTTTGGCAGTAGATGAAATTACCGAGCACCTATCTTCAATTCTCAGCAAAGAGCAGATTCAGGCCGAGCAGGATGCAATCTGGCAAATTGCTGAATCGGCACAAGGTTCATTACGGGATGCCTTGTCCTTAACCGATCAGGCCATTGCCTATGGTCAGGGTGAAATTCATCATCAGGATGTCAAAGACATGCTGGGGCTGATTGACCGCACCATTATTTATGACCTGATTCTGGCGATTCATCAGAACCAGACTGCGCGCGTGAGCGCACTGTTAATGCAGTTCCGTCAGCAGGCACTGGATGTATCACTGGTGCTGGATCAGCTGATTTCGACTTTGCATGAGCTGGCCTTATTGCAATATCTGCCGGATTTAAGCCTGAAATATAGCGCCGAAATTAACCAGAAAATTACCCAGCTGTCGCAGCGCATTTCGGCTCAGGATTTACAGCTGTATTACCAGATTGCCAGCAAAGGTCGCGCAGATTTACAGCTGGCGGTTACCCAGGAGCAGGGCTTTGAGATGTGCGTGCTGCGTCTGCTGGCTTTCCGTCCCTTACAGCCAAATGAAGTGCCCTTGACGCAGGTCAGCGCACAAAGCAACGCAGTTGCTGTAGCACCGGCCGCTGAGTCAGCTACCGCGCAGCCTGAACCGGTGCATCCCGTTGTTTCAGCTGAGGATGAATTAGAAGCTGAAACTGCTGCTATAAACCCACCCGTTGCTGAACCATCATCAGATGATTTTCTGCAGGATGAAGCGTTAGAGGTTGCTGAAGTTGCATCTCCATCCGAACCAGACCATCCGGTGACTACACCGGCAGAAGCGGCATCTGCGCAGATGATTTTTGATCCGGCGGCAGATGAAGTGCTGTTTGATTTAGATGAAGATGATCGTGCTGATCAGCCGGAAACGCAGGATGAGGCCAGCAGTGATGATTTCCTGTTTGATGAAATTGCCCCTTTACCAGAAACCACTCCTGCGCAGCCAACTCAACAGCCTGCTGAACTTGCAGCACCGGTTTCGTCTGTCGCACAGCCTGAGCTGACGCATCCGCAGGACTCCAGTCCGCAAGACAGTTTATTTGCGGAGCCAGCGCCGATGCCATCCACCAATCAGCCTGTCGTTGCTGCTGTAGACAATACCGCTATTCCACGTGCTGATCAACGCCTGATGCCGCAAGATATTCTGCAACTGCCGGTGCAGTCCTTAGAGGGCGAATGGAGTGTGGAAAAATGGGAATACTGGTTCCGTAATAGTGATTTATCACCGGCGGTTCAGGAACTGGCCCAACACGGCCTGATGACCGGACAGATTGAAGCTGAGTCGGTTTTCCATATTCCGGAGCAGTATCAGCAATTGTTAAATTCGCAGTTACAGCATTTAGAAGCAGCGCTGAAACAGCAGTGGCCAAACAGCTTCCTGAAAGTGCAATATGGACAGGTCACAGAGGTGACGCCGTATAGCTTGCAGCAGGAACGTAAAGTACGTGCTTATCAACGCGCCAGTGAGCTGCTGCATCAGGAGCCGCAGGTTAAATCGCTGCTCGAAAGTTTTGATGGCGAATTGCAGAATATCCAGCTGAAATAACCACCGTCAGACCATTTCAACCGTTTACTGAGAACGCAGATAAGGTAACAGGGCATCCCGCATTTCGCTTGGAATCGGGGTGCTTTTACGTTGCTGCGCATCGACAAAAACATGCACCATATGTCCTTGAGCTGAAGCCTGCTGCTGATGCTGCTTGAAAATCGCCAGATCATATTTTAGTGAACTGTTGCCCAGCGCTGCAATCGCCACACCGACCTCAATCACTTCCGGATAACTCAGCTCGGCTAAAAAGCTGCAGCCAGAGTCTACCACCAGCCCCATAATCTCGGCCTGATGAATATTCAGTCCGGCTTTCTCAATCAGCAGCGCATTGGCAGCGGTATCGAAGTAGCTGTAATACATGACATTATTGACATGACCATACATGTCGTTGTCTGACCAGCGGGTTTGAATCGGTAAAAAGAAGGTATATTGATCGCGGGTTTTGGCTACCGGTTTCATAAAAAGACGTCATCCCTGAATAGATCGAAAATTTATATTTTTGATTTACCACAACTTTAAATAGCTTCAGCCTTATTGATAAATCGCCTGATAGATGGCCAGCGCATCCTGTTTTTCCATGTCGCGTGGATTATTTTGCAGCAGGCGGGTTTGTAACATGGCATCCTCGGCCAGCTGTTCCAGCATGTTTTCAGGTACATTCAGGGCATTCAGTTTTAAGGTCAGACCACTGCGGTCCAGATAGTTTTGCATGTGGTCAATAAACAGATCACACAAGCCATCTACACAGCCTTTGCTGGATGGGTCGAGCAGGGTCATCAGTTCGGCATACTGCTGCTTGGCGGCTGGTGCATTAAATTTCAGCACTTCGGTTAAGACCAGCGCATTGCTGTGTCCATGCGACAGATGAAAATGTCCACCCAGCGGATAGGCCAGTGCATGGACTGCTGCCACCGGTGCATTGGCAAAGGCCTGTCCGGCCAGCATCGAGCCGACCAGCATATTCTGACGGGCTTCCATGTTGTTACCATCTTTTAGCACCAGATGCAGATTCTGGTTCAGCAGTTTAAGTGCCTGAATCGCCAGCATATCGGCATAAAAGTTCTTTTTGTGTTTGGAGGTATAGGCTTCAATGGCATGTACCATTGCATCAATACCGGTGGCGGCCGTAATGTGCGCCGGCAGGTTTTGGGTAAAGTTGGCATCTAAAATGGTGACATCGGCATATAGGGCAGCAGATACAATGCCGGTTTTGGTGGTTTCGCCGGTGGTGACAATGGAAATGGGCGTGACTTCCGAGCCGGTGCCGGCCGTGGTTGGAATCAGAATAAGAGGCAAACGCGGTTTTTGCGCCTGATTGACGCCATACATGTCATGCAGTTGCTGTTTTTGTTCAGGATGGGCCAGCAGGGCAATAATTTTGGCCACATCCAGCGAGCTGCCACCCCCAAAACCAATGACTGTATCTATCTGGTTTTGCCGGGCGAATTCGGCGGCTTCCAGCACAATATGTTCCGGTGGATCGGCCTGTACGCTGGCATAAATGCGGTAATCACATTCGGCAGCTTCGAGAATTTCCAAAACAGGCGCATGCAATTGTAATTGCACCATCCCCGGATCGGTCACCAGCAGCACACGTTGATTGTTCTGTTCAGTCAGGAGGGCTATGAGCTGTTGGATGCTGCCCAGTCCGGCAATAATGTTGGGCACAGTCTGGAATTGAAATGGGCTCATACGCTTTATCCTTAATTTTTATACTTAAATCAACATTTATCTATAGTGACAATATAGGATTCATCCTGCAAATAACTTAACATAAGACACTTTAAAAGAAAGCAGTTTTGAGGTTGTTATGTCATCCAGAACGCCATACAAGGTGTTATGTGTCTGTTTGGGCAATATCTGCCGTTCACCTACCGCGGAAGTGGTGTTCAGACATTATTGTGATGCACAGCAACTGAATATCTGGGTCGATTCTGCCGGCACCAGTAATTATCATCCGGGCAAAGCACCCGATGCGCGCAGCCAGCAACATGCTTTGCAGCGTGGCTATGATTTATCTGCCTTGCGTGCCCGTCAGTTAACCACGCGCGATTTTCTGGATTTTGATCTGATTCTGGCGATGGATCAGGAAAACCTGCAAAATATTCAGCATCTAAAACGTCATGCAGCCGAAGAATATGGCGCAGAGTTGCTACGTGCCAAAGTGGCGCTAATGAGCGAACATGATCCACAATATCCACGTCATGAAGTGCCTGATCCTTATTATGGCGAAGCCGATGGCTTTGAACGCGTGCTGGATCAGTGTGAATCCAGTGCACAGGCCTGGATCAATATTTTAAAAACAGAATTGGCTTAAATCAGGTTTAAGAATATGAACATTCAACATCAGGTCCAGCTTAAGCCTTTTAATACCTTAAATCTGGCTGCAAATGCGTCTCATTATATTAAGGTACATTCCACCGATGATTTAATTGCGGCCTTAAATTATGCCAAGTTGCAGCAGCTGAATGTGCTGATTTTATCGGGCGGCAGTAATATGCTGCTGCCAGAGCAGATTCAGGCACTGGTATTACATATGGATATTCAGGGCATTGAATTCCTGAATGAAGATGACAATTTCAGCACCATTCGCGTCGGTGCGGGTCAGGTCTGGCATGATTTTGTGCTCTGGACCACCACGCAGCAGTTATTTGGCCTGCAAAATCTGGCCTTAATTCCCGGTCTGGTCGGTGCATCACCGGTACAGAATATTGGTGCCTATGGGGTTGAGGTCGGTGAATTTATTGAATCGGTACAGGTTTATGACCGCTATAACGGTCAGTTTAATTCGATTCTGGCCAGTGACTGCCATTTTGCCTACCGTCACAGTATTTTCAAAGAAAATCCAAACCGCTATATCATCACCCATGTCACGTTCAAGCTGCGGAAACAGCCGGACTTGAAACTGAATTATGGCGATTTAAAAACCGCTGTGGGTGATGAGCAAACCGCTGAAAACCTGCAACGCCAAGTGATCCAGATCCGTCAAAGTAAACTGCCAGATCCGCAGCAATTTCCAAATGTCGGCAGCTTCTTTAAAAATCCGGTGGTGACTGCCGCGGTCTATGAACAGCTGGCGACTCAATTCCCGAACATGCCGCATTATCCGCAGCCCGAAGGCCAGGTCAAAATTGCGGCTGGCTGGCTTATTGATCAGGCCGGCTGGAAAGGGAAACAGCTGGGCATGGTTGGTATGTTTCACAAGCAGGCGCTGGTGCTTGTCAATTATGCCAATGCGACCCTGGCCGATGTTCAGGCAACATATCAGGCAGTACAGCAGGACGTGTACCAAAAATTTGGGATACACTTAGAACCAGAACCGGTGCTGTTTAATGACGCCGGGCTGATTATTCCCCACAATACCTTTTAATCAGGTTAGGCATTTATGAATAGAACTCACTGGATGGTGCGTATCGTACAAATGGCGGCTGTGCTATTTGTGCTGATGGGCTGTCTGGTGGTTTTTATCTATTCGCCGTTTTATTCCAAGTTTGTGATAAAAGTGCTGAATACCATTGTGCCGGTGGAGGTCAATGAAGTGGCTGCACAAAGCCAGCAGATGGGGGCACTGACCGATCAGGAAAATCTGGAACCTGGCTCGAATTTGTGGATTGCCCGGCAAGCTTATTTAAAAGTGATGGAAGAAGAGATTCAGGCTAAAAATTCACAGAATCTCACCACCATTCAGGCACGCTATAAAGCCTTGCAGGCTTTAATTCAGGATGAGCAGCGCAGTCAGCAGGAACAAGAGCAGGACAGCACACCGCAAATTCCATTGCTGGCCGATGTTTCCGCATCTGAGGCGCAACTTGCACAGCCTTCACAGCAGTTACAGGATTTATTGGAGTTAGACAGCTCTGAAAATCAGGCCCTAATGGAACAGTATCTGAAATTTTTAAGAACCCATGAAGTGGCAGCGGTTGAAACCGTACCGGTTGATGAAGAAATTTTTCAGGATATCGCACTGATTCAACAACAAAATAGCCAGAAGCCGCAAATAACTTCCCAGCCGTATGCAATTGTGGTTCTGGGCGGCGGTCTGACCTTACATGAAAATCAAAAAGATATTATTGTGAATAACTACACACGACTACGTTTAGAAAAAACCTTAGAAATTGAAAAACAGTATAAATTACCCATTGTGCTGAGCGGTGTTGAAGCACCTTATATGCAGAAATGGCTGGCAGAACGCGGGGTTGAAGCCAACTTGCTGGAAGATCGCAGTATGAACACCTGTGAAAACTCGCGTTTTAGTTCCTTGCTGCTACAGAAAAAAGGCGGCGCACCAACGGTGATTTTAATCACCGATCAATATCACATGCCGCGCACACGCCGTTTGTTTGCCTTAAACGGCATTGAAACCGTGCCGGTGGTCGCGCCAATTCCAACCGAGTTGACCCAATGGCAGCCTAGTGAGCAGAACTATGATCATAGCCGCCGTGCCAATTATGAAATGCTGGCCACCATCCGCGATATGCTGTTTGGTTCGAGCGACTGCCGGGAGGTGCCATAATGCCGAATATCCCGTTTTTAAATCCGAGTGTGCTGAAACAGCTGGATTTACCGGTTCCTAGCCGCGATACCACGCCGCAGGTGCTGGAGCCTTTAAACCTGAACCGGCCTTATGCGCCCACGGTGGATATTCAGGCCTATCGCCAGCTTTACGGTTTTGACAGCTTAGAGTGCGAGCATTGGCAGGGTTATGTGCAAATGCCGCTGTTTAAACTGCATGTGCAGGTGTTTCAGCCTAAACTTGAAGCGGGCAAGCTGGAAAAAAGCAAAGGTACGGTGTTTTTACTGCATGGCTATCTGGAGCACAGCGGCATTTATCAGCCGATTGTCAAAGAAATTCTGGAGCAGGGCTTTAGTGTCTTGACTTATGATTTGCCCGGCCATGGTTTAAGTAATGGCTCGCCCGCCAGTATCCAGAATTTTGATCATTACCAGCAGGTGCTACACGCCATTTACCAATATGTGCGCAATGCCGATCAATTGCCTAAGCCTTGGCTAGGGGTAGGGCAAAGTACCGGTGGTGCGATCTGGATGCATCATTTACTGGAATTTGCTGAGCGCCGGGAAAATCCGTTTGTCGAGCGGGTGTTGTTATTATCACCTCTCATCCGTCCGGCCAAAAGTGCCTGGTGGCATAATTCAGTGGGCCTTGGGATTATCCGCCGGATTAAACGCGAAGTGCCACGCCATTTCAGACGCAATAACCATAACCCGGAATTTTTGCGTTTTGTGCGCTTAAAAGATCCGTTACAACCACGGATGATGGGCATGGACTGGATTCTGGCCATGTCCAAATGGATGCTGGAAATGGAGCAGCGACCAGCGTGCCGGATTCCGGTGTGGCTGGCCCAGGGCGCGCAGGATCAGACTGTGGACTGGCGCTATAACATCGAGTTTATCCGGCGTAAATTCCGCCTGCAAACCTTGCTGATGCTGGAAGAAGGGTCACATCAACTGATTAATGAACGCCCGGATATTCGTGCGGCCTTAACCGGTTTGATTCCAGCCTTTTTACATGCTTCGAATTCCAAGACTTATTATTAAGCTTTCCTGTATTTCATAAAAAAGAGGCCTGAGCC
>NZ_JBMXBO010000049.1:0-354 GCF_049546925.1 Acinetobacter sp. AND/436 | reverse complement strand
ACCAGAGTCTCATGGGTAAATATATTGAATTTCTAGAATACCCAGACGGTACGGTCGCCATTGAATATCAGGGAAGAAAAATCAATTACAGCATCTTCGATAAATTAAGTCAGCTGAACCAGCGAGAGATTGTTGAGAATAAACGTTTGAGTTCAGTCTTGGCCCATATCCAGCAACAGCATGAAGAACTAGAACAGCAAAACAAACGAAGTCGTTCTCAATCTATGCCACGTAGACGAGCACAGAAAACAGCAATTCAACAACGAAATCTGAATCCTGTGCTTGACTTGGAAATGTCTGTATAGGACATTTCTATTTGGTTATTAGGTAGGACATTTCTACTTGGGAATAACA
>NZ_JBMXBO010000048.1:0-452 GCF_049546925.1 Acinetobacter sp. AND/436 | reverse complement strand
CTATAATGCACATCCATCGGCGGTGATGTTGATAAAAACTTGTTGATAAACAAGGATTTAGCTAAAATGGTTGAGTTCTGGTTTAGGTGGTAAGTTTAGAAATAAAATCAACATTGCATGTTGACTTTCTAAAAATAGAGAGTAATATAGCCGACCTAGCTTGATGCTGACGAAGCATCGAGAAGATCATTAAGAGATTATGAAGAACAACTTGTGTGGATTTTTACTGGTTGATTAATCGAATATATTTTCATTAATTGATTGGTTTGAATTACTCGAAGTTTATTTGAGCGAAATTTAAGTCAGTAATTGATGAGCCAGAATTAGTACTTTGTCTTAACTAAAGTACAAAATGATTTTAACTGAAGAGTTTGATCATGGCTCAGATTGAACGCTGGCGGCAGGCTTAACACATGCAAGTCGAGCGGGGAAGGTTGCTTCGGTAACTGACC
>NZ_JBMXBO010000047.1:0-679 GCF_049546925.1 Acinetobacter sp. AND/436 | reverse complement strand
TCCCATTGATCTTTATATTTTTCAAAAAGTTCAATTGACCACGGTAAGGATGTATTACTAGAAAGCCCCCAATCCCAATGCCATTGATCTTTATATTTTTCGATGAGTTCAATTGACCACGGTAAGGCTGTATTACTAGAAAGCCTCCCCCAATCCCATTGATCTTTATATTTTTCAAAAAGTTCAATTGACCACGGTAAGGATGTATTCCAAGAAAGCCTCCCCCAATCCCATTGATCTTTATATTTTTCAAAAAGTTCAATTGACCACGGTAAGGATGTATTACTAGAAAGATAGGGCCAATGCCATTGATCTTTATATTTTTCAAAAAGTTCAATTGACCACGGTAAGGATGTATTACTAGAAAGCCCCCGCCAACTCCATTGATCTTTATATTTTTCGATGAGTTCGATTGACCACGGTAAGGATGTATTCCAAGAAAGCCCCCCCCAATCCCATTGATCTTTATATTTTTCGATGAGTTCGATTGACCACGGTAAGGATGTATTCCAAGAAAGCCCCCCCAACTCCATTGATCTTTATATTTTTCAAAAAGTTCAATTGACCACGGTAAGGATGTATTTCTAGAAAGATTGAACCAATACCATTGATCTTTATTTTTTTCGATGAGTTCGATTGACCACGGTAAGGATGTATTCAAAGAAAGCCCCCCCCAACT
>NZ_JBMXBO010000046.1:0-766 GCF_049546925.1 Acinetobacter sp. AND/436 | reverse complement strand
ATCTTGATTGATATAGTGATTAGCTACCACTATACGCAAATTGTAGAGTTTGGAATGCTGCTAAAATCTTAAATTTGAACCTGAGATAAAACCTACAATTTGCCCTTATCCCTCATACAACTCTGAACGGTAACTAAGCACTTTGATGCTGTATTCACAAGGTAAGATGATGGTTAATGGGATAAAAATCATAGCTTAAACTCAAGGAATATCACCATGATTATGCTAGGTATTGATGTCAGTAAAACCAAAATAGATTGTTGCATTTTCCCTCAAGGTTTGATTGGAAAAAGAAAAAATAAAATATTTACTAATACAGAAAGTGGCTTTGGCAGTCTGCTCAAATGGCTCATCACTCTTAAAATTGAACCTGATCAAGTGACAGCAATCATGGAAGCGACTTCGGTTTATCATGAGAATTTGGGATATTATCTATATGATGCAGGTGTAAAGGTTTGTGTGGCTAATCCTTCACGAGTAAGAGCCTTTGCCAAAGGCATGTCCATGCTAAATAAAACGGATAAAGCTGATAGTGAAGCTCTTTCACGTTATGGTTACACCGCAAAGTTAATCATATGGCAGCCTGAACCTGAAAATGTCAGATTATTAAAAGCTTTACTAGGCAGACGAGATGTCTATCTAGGTAGTCTATTGCAGGAAAAGAATCGACTTGAAAAGGCGCAGTCTACTCTGCCCTAGGATCACTCAAAGCTCCATTTTTATGTTAAAATATTTTAAAATATTAATAACTTATAAAATATTTATT
>NZ_JBMXBO010000045.1:0-767 GCF_049546925.1 Acinetobacter sp. AND/436 | reverse complement strand
CCCCATTGATCTTTATATTTTTCAAAAAGTTCAATTGACCACGGTAAGGATTCATTTTCAGAAAGCCCCCCCCAATCCCATTGATCTTTATATTTTTCGATGAGTTCGATTGACCACGGTAAGGATGTATTTCTAGAAAGATATAACCACTCCCATTGATCTTTATATTTTTCGATGAGTTCGATTGACCACGGTAAGGATGTATTACTAGAAAGCCCAAGCCCCCGCCAACTCCATTGATCTTTATTTTTTTCGATGAGTTCGATTGACCACGGTAAGGATGTATTTCTAGAAAGCCCCCCCAAACCCCAATGCCATTGATCTTTATATTTTTCGATGAGTTCGATTGACCACGGTAAGGATGTATTCCAAGAAAGCTCCAGCCAATACCATTGATCTTTATATTTTTCGATGAGTTCGATTGACCACGGTAAGGATGTATTCCAAGAAAGCCCCCGATCCCAATGCCATTGATCTTTATATTTTTCAAAAAGTTCGATTGACCACGGTAAGGATGTATTTCTAGAAAGATACAACCAATCCCATTGATCTTTATATTTTTCGATGAGTTCGATTGACCACGGTAAGGATGTATTCAAAGAAAGCACCCCCCAATGCCATTGATCTTTATATTTTTCGATGAGTTCGATTGACCACGGTAAGGATGTATTTCTAGAAAGCTCCAGCCAATCCCATTGATCTTTATATTTTTCGATGAGTTCGATTGACCACGGTAAGGATGTATTTCTAGAAAGATTGAACCAATC
>NZ_JBMXBO010000044.1:0-782 GCF_049546925.1 Acinetobacter sp. AND/436 | reverse complement strand
TGCGAAACTCGAATAAATCAGAGGTTAAATGAATCGAACCTTTATCTGTCTTCTTTTTACGTTTTGGTCGCCCACATAAACCTTTAATAGATTTTTTGAGTGTGTTGTACCAATTAACGGTTGAGTTCTTTTGTATTGTACTAGGGCAGTTTGCAAGCCATGAACTAATCTCATCTGATTTAAAGTGAGCGTATTTTTGATCTTGGGTTTCATAATAGTGATCAAAAGTTGCAAACTTACGGGCAAATCCTCGAAAGTATTTATCCTCATCACATTTGGCATTCCAAACGAAACGAGCACAACCCATCCACTGACTTAAAATCAGCTTTTGATGTTGTGTTGGGTATGCTCTTAATTGGATGCCTGTTAGCAATTGAAAAACCTCTAGGTGTTGAGGTTATTTTAGCTTAAAATAAGGTTAAAGTAAATCTAGTATGAGGATAAGATGTACGAGTGGAGAACAGGTAGATCATGCATTTATAAAAACATTGTTCATTTAGTATTTGTTACGAAATACAGAAGAGATGTATTAACAAAAGACATGCTTTCCTCCCTAAAAGAGATTATGGAAGAAACCTGTTTGCAAATGGATTGTGAGCTTATTGAGTTTAATGGTGAAGATGATCACATCCACCTGCTTGTAAGTGTTCATCCAAAGCACTCAGTTTCCAACCTAGTTGGAAAACTGAAAGGGAAAAGTTCTTATGTTTTAAGGCGTTCATTTTGGGATGAAGTTAAGGAAAAACTATGGGGCAATCACTTTTGGTCGCCTAGTTACTGCG
>NZ_JBMXBO010000043.1:0-940 GCF_049546925.1 Acinetobacter sp. AND/436 | reverse complement strand
GGAAAGAAATAAGCGCAAGCTATATATCGGTGGTAAAAAATTTAATATAGGCTCATTAAGTTTTAAGGCTCATGCTAACTTTAAAGAACCGAAATCCCTTTATATTCGCAAAGAGCGTGGTCAATATTTCGTTTCTTTCTGCTATGAAGATGGTGTTGAGATTCAAGAGTTTGACGGTAAGAAATTCGATGCTAAAAAATACGCCAAAAGACAGTTAGATCATTTGCAGGGCATGGACGAAGAACAACTACAAAAAATAGTGGTTGGTATAGATCGTGGTGTCACCATTCCTGTTCATGCAGGCTATGAAGAATTTGATTTCTCTAAAGAACAAAAGAATCATTTAACAAAAGCAGATCGCTACATTAAGCGACTGCAAAGAAAACTCGCTCGACAAGTAAAAGGCTCAAACCGAAGAGCTAAGACTAAACATCGAATTGCGGTGCATCACTCTAAGAAAGCCAATATTCGCAAGGACTTTGCTCATAAGACAAGTCATAGCCTAGTTAATGGTTTAGCTAAGGTATTTATCTTTGAAAAATTAAATACCAAGAGCATGACTAAAAAGCCTTTACCAAAGATCGATGAATCAGGTCGATTTATTCCTAATAAGGCTAAAGCCAAAGCAGGCTTAAACAAATCTATCCTGAACGTGGGTTGGCATAGAATTGCATCATTCCTAGCTTACAAAGCAGTTAAGCTAGGTAAAGCGGTATTTACCATCAATGCTTCTTATACAAGTCAAGAGTGCGCTTTATGCGGTCACACTCACCCCGACAATCGCAAAAGCCAAGACAAGTTTAAATGCGTGAGTTGTGGACACATTGACAATGCAGATCACAATGCATCAGTTGTTATTAAGAACAGGGCGATTAATTTAATTTTAGACAGTGGAACGCTGTTGGATGACAATCATTTGTCATCTAGTGGGCGCAGAGGT
>NZ_JBMXBO010000042.1:0-962 GCF_049546925.1 Acinetobacter sp. AND/436 | reverse complement strand
CATTGCTGTCCCACAATTTTTCACAAGAGGAAGCTCATTTGAGCTTCCTCTTGTTTTATGGGTATTTTATCGGGTGAAAATAAAGCTTTTAAAGTTCTTCTTTCAAACAAATTCACTTGAATTATTCTGAGTAAACGTTGAACTGTCCAACCTGTTTTTCCTAAATGTCGAGCGAAACTCACCAATAAATAGGCGATCATCGCAATCCAGATTTGTGTCTGAATTGCGTTCCTGCTGCGGCCTAGAAACGCTTTTAATTTGAGATTCTGCTTAATCGCCTTAAAGAACAGCTCAACTTTCCAACGATCTTTATAAATCGCCGCAATGGTGGAGGCGGCTAAATGAAAGTTATTGCTGAGAAAGCTAAAGTGCTTGCCACTTTGCTGATCTCTATATTCAATTCTTCTTAACACTGGGGCTTTTCTTTTTAGGGCATGTGCGCTATTCAGCTGAATGGTTTCATCTTTTAGAATACCTTTGGATTCAAGCACTGGATGTTGCTGGATCACCTGATACACAGATTTAGGCCTAAAACGTGTGACAAATCCAATGTTTTGAGCAGTCAGATTTGCATACCATTGGTAATCGACATAGCCTTTATCAAAAACTACAATGCTGCCAGCAGGAAACTGGAATTTGCGGCCTTGTACCATGTCATTTTCTTTGCCATTTTCAACTGCAACAAACTCAGGAATATCATTGCTGTGATTCAATCCTATACTGAGTTTCATGCTGGCTTTTGAGTCGTGAACTTTGGCCCATTCACATAAGGAAAGCGACAGGTCAATATGACTGGCATCCAAGGAATACAAGGGATTCTTAAAGCGAAATTTATGAGCTACTTTTGAGTGTTCATAGTATTTAAGCAACTTGTAAAATAGCTGTTGATACAAGGCAGCAGGCTGCTGCTCATTGATTCGTGCCAGCGTGCTTCGGGGAATAGACTTTGCTCCGAGATGACT
>NZ_JBMXBO010000041.1:0-973 GCF_049546925.1 Acinetobacter sp. AND/436 | reverse complement strand
CGGCTTTGTTGCACAAAGCTGTTCTTAAGGACTTCTTCGGCAATATAATTTCCAAATGAATAAGCCTACACACAAAATCTACCGCACAACCAATTGGCCCGCATATAACCGAGCTCTCATTAATCGTGGGAATATTGCCATTTGGTTCGATCCAAAAACACAATGGTATGCAGAACCTCAAGGCAAACAAGGTCGAAATCAAACCTACTCCGACATAGCGATCCAATGCTGTTTGATGATCAAATCTCTATTTAGACTCACTTTACGCATGGTTACTGGTTTTGTTCAAAGCTTAATTAAACTTTGCGGATTAGATTGGACAGCACCAGACTTCACGACGCTTTGTAGAAGACAAAAGTATATTGATATTCAAATTAGCTACCAGAAAAGTCGTGATGGGTTACACCTACTCGTCGACTCTACGGGTTTAAAATTTTTAGGTGAAGGCGAATGGAAGCGTAAGAAGCATCAGCCTGAATACCGTCGGCAATGGCGTAAACTGCATATTGGTATAGATGCTGAAACACTGCAAATACGTGCCGTTCAGCTTACGACAAATAATGTCAGTGATTCACAAGTACTTGGTGATTTACTCGATCAGATTCCTCAAGATGAGCATATTGACTCCGTTTATACCGATGGTGCTTATGACACAAAGCGGTGTCGCCAGTTGATCACAGATCGAAATGCCCATGCGATTATTCCACCCAGAAAAAATGCGAAGCCTTGGAAAGATACAAAAGTTCATTCGCTAGAGCGAAATGAATTACTTCGCACTGTTAAACGTTTAGGCAGGACACTATGGAAAAAATGGTCGGGCTACCATCAGCGAAGTCTGGTAGAAACCAAGATGCACTGCATCAAATTATTAGGCGATAAGCTCAGTGCTCGGAATTTTGATAGCCAAGTCAACGAGATGCATGCACGTGTGGCCATCTTAAATAAGTTTACGGAGCTCGGCCGACCTCACACC
>NZ_JBMXBO010000040.1:0-1027 GCF_049546925.1 Acinetobacter sp. AND/436 | reverse complement strand
TTGTAATGCCACAACCAGTTTGTTGCATAATCTTGTACTTCATCCAAAGTATCAAATAAATGCTTGCTCAGCCAACTATAACGTATGGTCCGATTATAGCGTTCAATATACGCATTCTGCTGTGGCTTACCCGGTTGAATATATTCAATACGAATACCGTGCTCAGTAGCCCAGCGCACAAATTCGTGACTGATAAATTCGGGACCATTATCGCATCGGATCACTAACGGTTTTTCTCTCCACTCCAGCAATTGATTCAACGTACGAATAACCCTGATTGTGGGCAATGAGAACCCTGCTTCAATGGCTAGGCCTTCGCGGCGGTAATCATCAATCACATTCAATAATCGAAACTTGCGACCATCGGAAAGCTGATCATGCATAAAATCTAATGACCAAACCTGATTTTCTCGGATTGGTTCTTTCAAGGGTTCAGGCGCATGCCGTTTTAGTCTTTTTCTCGGTTTAATACGCAGATTCAGTGCCAACTCACAGTAAATGCGGTAAACCCGCTTGTGATTCCAGCAGCAACTCTCAACATGCCGTAAATACGAGAAGCACAAACCAAAGCCCCAGTCGGAATTTTCCTCAGTGAGTTCAATGAGCTGTTCAGCAATGAGTGCATTGTCATCGCTGAGTTTGGCTTGATAGCGGTAGCAGGTTTCACTAATGCCAAATGCTTTACAAGCCAAACGAATACTAATGGCATGCTGGGCAACTGCCTGTTGTGCCATCTTACGCCGGCAAGATGGCTTTACCACTTTTTTGCCATCGCTTCCTGGATGATTTCGGCCTTTAATCGCTCTTCTGCATACATCTTTTTAAGTCTGGTATTTTCGGCTTCTAGCTCTTTCAGTCGAGCCATTAATGATGTATCCATACCACCATATTTGGCACGCCATTTATAAAAGGTAGCATTACTCATGCCGTGTTCACGGCAAAGGGTCGCTACAGGTGTGCCAGATTCTGCCTGTTTCAAGATGGACATGATCTGACTGTCAGTAAATTTAGATGTTTTCATGCAGAA